>RZYE01000159.1 GCA_009930425.1 Actinomycetota bacterium
CTTTCGACGCACGGCCCGGTGGGGTGATTCCCCCATCGTGGAGCGCACCTTCGCCGGCCGTGTTGGAGAACGCGCTCCGGGCAACTGAAGCTGCGTTCTCTTCCAAGGGCTCGCGGGGCGTCCATGCCCGCCTCGTAGCCCACTACGATCGGGCGGGCGACGCCGTCGGGTCCTTGCCTTCCAGCCTCAACCCGAACATGATGCACGACGTCACCCCGGCCGACCTACTCGCCGTCACGCTCTCTTGCGGCCGTCTCTCGCCAACACTCATCCGGAGGATTCTCGAACCCTCCCCGCAACGTTCCGTACTGCTTCGTGCGCTCCGTGAACTTCCTGACGATGACCTCGCTGCTGCGGGTGCCAATCGTCTTGTCGCGATGGAGAATCTCCATCTTGCGGCACGGGACGCTTTCCGGTATCCCACCGAGTCACAACCAGGGTGGGATCCGGCTGCGGTGCTTTGCGCGAGGAAGCGTGGAGACCTGTTCCCCAACCCAAGTGGTTCAGTCTGCGCGATGCTTGGTTTGCCGCCAGGTCCTCTCGCGTTCCGGCAGATCTGGCTGGTCTACCGTTACCTGCTGCGCAACGACGAGGTGCGGCGCAATCTGTTCGCCATCTCGGAGGACCTTGATCATGAGTCCGTTCAGGACGTGTTTCCCGACCACGGCGTCCTGAGCATCCTCGATGCGGTGTTGGGCACCTACGCGAAGTAGTTCGCTCCGAGCGTGTCGGGTTTGCTCACTACCGTCGAAGGAGAGTCAAACGAGTTGCGAGCCCGTGGAGGTGGGGTTGCGGTCTTGGTTAGGCTCGTTGAGCATCGGAGGAAGGACAAGGCATGGCGATCAGGGATGACGGCGTCACTGTCGTGACTGTCGGCGATCTGCTGAATGAGCCGCTCCGCATCCCGCCCTACCAGCGCCCGTACAGCTGGGAACCGGCCACTGCACTGCAACTGCTCAACGATATCCGTGATGCGTTCCGCGATGAGGACAGGTCCGAGACTCACTACGTCCTGGGTGCGGTGATCCTTCACCAGGAGAGCAGCGATCAGTCCGCACTCAACGTCGTGGACGGACAGCAACGGCTACTCACCCTCAAGATGATCCTGAGCATCTTGGGCCTCGACGGCAGCGGAGTCAATCCAACCAATTCGGAGAATCCTCTTACGGCCGCCTTCAATGCGCTGAGGCACCGCCTGGGTGCCTGGCCTTCTGATGTCCGTGCGAGCCTGCGCACGTTCATCACTGATCGCTGTCAGATGGTTCGCGTCGTTACGAACGATGTGGACGAAGCTTTCCGGGTGTTCGACTCACAGAACTACCGGGGGAAGGCTTTGGCGCCTCATGATCTCCTCAAAGCGCACCACCTGCGCGAGATGCGGGGAGACTCTGACGCGATGATGGCGGCTGTCGTCGAAGCGTGGGAGTCCATCTCGGACAGTGACCTTGACCGACTGTTTTCCACTTTCCTTTACCGCATCGCTCGCTGGAGCCGCGGTGAGACGGCACCCGGCTTCACCACGAAGGACATCGGGATGTTCAAAGGGATCCCACATCCGGAGAGCCGGACACCGCACGCGCGGTACCACCTGGCGGCGCAGGCTGCGGTGCCCATGTTCAGTGCGTGGGCTTCGACCCTCCCGGACGCCGACGCGCGCGACCTGTCTCGCACCCGATTCCAGCTCGACGCTCCGGTTCCCTCTGGGCGGGCCTTCTTCGAGATGGTGACGTTCATGCTCGCGGAACTCGCAATGCTCCGGGCCGACGCCTTTCCCGAAGACTGGGCGGATTTCGCTTCCTACGACCCCGGCAAACACGCGGCAGACAGCGAGATCTTCACCGAGAACCCATCTCGAAGCCGCTACAGGTACGTGTCGGAGCTCTATCTCGCCGCGCTGCTCTACTACACCAACAAGTTCGGAGACGAGGATCTGGAAGCAGCCCGGCAGAGGTTGTTTGCGTGGGCGTTCACCCCGCGCGTCGAGTACCTGCGGGTCCAGTTCCGGACCGTCGACAAGAAGGCTCAGGATGGTGCCAACTCGGCGTTCGCCATGCTACGGAATGCCACGGGCGGTGGCAGCGTCTACGAACTGGCCTCATCAAGCCGGCCCTACAGGCAGGGCCACGAGGTCAAACTCGGTACCCTCCTGAACGGTTTGGGCGCACGAGCATGAGCGACCGCCTTCAAGCACACCTATTGACGGTTGGGGACTTGTTCACCGACCCCAAAACGACCTACACCATTCCGATATACCAGCGGAACTTCGCATGGTCCGCCGAGCAGATTGAACAGCTCCTCAGTGATGTCCAGGATGCCATCCGCGACGGCGAAGAGTCGTACTTCCTGGGGAATCTCATCGTCACCGAACGTGACTCGAAAATGACCTCAACCGACTACGAAGTCGTCGATGGGCAGCAAAGGCTGACGACGCTGTACCTGCTCCTCACCCACCTGGCGACCGACGGTGACGCGGACAGCAAGCCACAATCCGACCGGCTGCGCTACCAGTCTCGTTCACGCTCCACCGACGCCCTGCGGCGGATCACCGCCCGCAGGCCCAAGCACGCAGCGTTCGACGCGGACGACATCCACGACGAAGACCAATCCATTCACCAAGGTTTCAACATCATCCTCCAGTTTCTGGACCAGCAAGTCCGGGGGGATGACAGGCGCAGATTCGCTGACTATCTGCAAACGCGCGTCACGCTCGTTCGTGCGGTCCTTCCGAAGAAGACGGATTTGAACCGCTACTTCGAGATCATGAACACGCGAGGGCAGCAACTGCAGCAAGTTGACATCGTCAAGGCCCGACTGATGAGCGTCCTTGGTGACGAGGCCGAACAGTCATGCTTCGCCTGGTTGTGGGAAGCCTGTGCGGACATGGACTCCTACATTCAGATGTCGCTTGCTCGTGGCGACACGGGACTGAGGACACGTCTTTTCGGCGAGACATGGTCGTGGTTCAGGGTCACGTCCTTCTCGGACCTCGTCGCCTCATATCGACTCCACGTCGCTTCGGGTAACGGAACAAATGTGACCGACCATGTGGATGTGTCCCTGACTCTCGACCAAGCGTTGACGAAGTACGCGGAGATGGGGGCCTCGGCTTCGACGGAGGACCCGGACAACGAGCGCTTCCGTTCCACGATTGAGTTCCCGTCTTTCCTCCTGCATGTGCTCAAGGTCTGGCGCCCCGAAGACAGCGACGACGAAGGTGCCCTCGATGACAAGAAGCTAATCGAACGGTTCAATGCCGAATTCGACAGGAAGAACCTCGATCGGGACACCCTGCGCCGCAATGTCCACGATTTCGCCATCCGCCTGATTCGCAGCCGCAACATCTTCGACGCCTACGTCCTCAAGAGGCAGTTCACCGCCGCCAACCTCGATGAAGGCGACTGGTCACTGCGACGTCTGGTCAAGGGCACCGCTGCAGGCAGAAGAACGCCACCTCCTCAGTACCGAAACACGGCATCGTTCGCCGTGGAGAGTGAGGATGACACAGATCTCGACTCGGCCACCAACGACCTCCTTCTGATCGAGTCGATGCTGCGCGTGACATTCACATCGCCGCGGACCATGCACTGGATCACGCTCGTCCTACGGACCGTCGACCCGGACGACGCATCCGGAAACGCCACGATCCTGCGCGATACGTTGCGTGACTACGCGCGAAACCAGGTGCGCGCCCGGGTCTCCGCCACAGGAGAGCCGCCCCAAGGCTTCGACATCAACCGCATCGTTTTCACCTACCTCGACTACCTACTGGTGTCAAAGACAGGAAGCACCGACTTCCGATTCACATACCGGAACTCCATCGAACACTTCTACCCACAGAGCCCCGACGTGGAACAGTCCGGGGACGCCGTCTCCGCTGACTGCCTCAACCTGTTCGGCAATCTCGCATTGGTCAGTGTCGGCGCGAACTCAAAGTTCAGCAACAGCCTCCCAAGGGCAAAGGCGGAGAACTTCACGGAGACAATCGAACGGCAAAGCCCGAAGCTGCACCTCATGGCAGAGACGACACGCACTCACGGTTGGGATGACGAACAGGTCCGAGAGCACCACCGCCAAATGGTCGATCTCCTCCGCAGCGATCTGTGACCCTCTCGCTACTGCCTTGCCGATGAAAGGAGAGAAGAACTAGCTCACCGACCCGGCCTTCGCTCTTCTGGGGGATCAACTAAAGGAGCAAGAGACCAACTTCTTCTGCGAAGGATCAGGTATACCTACGGAAGTATCAACTAGACCTGTGCGGCACAGCTCCTCGCGCAGCATCGCGGCCAGGGCCCGAAGCGTCTTGCCGAGGTCGGTACCACCCACCTGTCGGGTGAGGCGCAGTGCCTCGACGATCCGGTCCGCGACAGGATCGGCGAACCGCTCCTTGAGGAGATCGAAGCAGGTATCGAGGCGGGCAGTGACACGGTAGTCCCGCGCGAACTCCTCGAACGGTCCCCGCAGTTCCTCGGGGCCCCGCTCCCCCAGCGAGATCAGGGCCTCCGGGAGCGACATCCCGGCGCGCACCGAGCTGAGGAGGTCGTCAATCGCGTCCGGCCACAGTGCACGGAGTTCGGTACGCCGCTTCTCCGCACGCATCTGGACCACGAAGGTGGGCACCAGCCCCACGATGATCCCGAACGCCAGGGCGACCGTCACCGCGCCGCTGAACAACCAGGTGAGGGCTGCCACGAGCAGTCCGGCGATCATGCTGAGCGAGACG
>RZYE01000160.1 GCA_009930425.1 Actinomycetota bacterium
TTCGGGGTCTTGCGCGGCTTGGACACCTGGTGCGGCGGGGCGAACGCGATGCCGGCGGCGAACATGTTCGGGAAGCCGGGCACCTCGTAGGTCTCGGGCCAGTCGGAGGCCTTCCACTCCTCGAAGGGCTTCGGGGTGTAGTTCGCGTCCACCTTCATGAACCCGGACGGGGCGAAGACCTGGCTGGAGATGTCCGTGCCGTCCCGGTCGAAGGCCTTCATGTCCACGCCACCGAACGGCGGGATGAGCATCGAGAAGTCGAACTGCTGGGTGTAGTGGTTGCCGTCGAGGGTCTCGTAGTGGATGAGGCCCGGTTCCACCTTCTCCACGTGGGCGCCCACGATCGCGTGCACGTCCCTCTCGTTGAACAGTGACTCGGTCCACAGCTGCGAGCTCTGGGTGAAGCCGCGCTGCTGGAAGGTCATGCCCCCCATGCCGAAGTCGCCGAGTTCCGCCTCGTTGGTGAGGTAGACGACCTCGGTGTTGTCCCGCACCCCGGCCTCGCGGAGCTCGTGCTCCACGTTGAAGGTGTACTCGAACGCCGCACCCTGGCAGGTCGCGGTACCGTGGCCCATTCCGATGACCACCGTCTGGTGTTCTCCGGCCTTCGCCCGCTCGAGGCACTGCGCGAACCTCTCGGCGGCCTCGGTGGCGTGGTCCGCGGTGCACACCGAGACGGTGTGGCCACCGTGGGGCCCCATGCCGGGCGTCGCCTCGAAGCGCAGCTTCGGGCCGGTGGCGTTGATGAGGTAGTCGAAGCGGAGCCGCGCCTCCTGGCCGCTGCGCGCCGGGTCCGTGTAGACCACGTCGACGGCGCCGGTCGGGTCGTCAGCGTCACCGTTCGGGCGGATCGCCACCGCCTTGGCCTGGTGGAACTCCACGCCCTTGCGCTTGTACACCGGGGCGAGGGGGAACACGACGTCCTTCTTCGACATCCGGCCCACACCGACCCAGATGTTCGACGGGATCCAGTTCCACTTCGAGTTGGGTGAGACCACCGTGACGGTGTGCTCCTTGTCGAGCAATCGCCGCAGGTGGAGTGCCGCGGTGTGCCCGGCCACGCCCGCACCGAGTATCAGTACGCGTGCCATTCGATCCTCCACATCATCGTGTTGGTGACGGCGTTGCCCTCGCGGGGCACCGTTCCTGTGACTGACGATTTTAGTCCCGCCTGAACCGGGGGAATGGGGAATCGCAACCCTGGCAACCAGCGCGTTGGGCGGGCGCCGGCCTCCGCTACAGCAACCCCTGATCCCGTGCCAGTGCGACGGCCTCGCCCCGGGAAGAGGCCCCGAGCTTCGCGAGGATGTGGGTGACGTGCACGCTGGCGGTCTTGACGCTGATGAACAGCTGGGAGGCGATCTGGCCGTTGGTCCTGCCGCGTGCCAAGAGGTGGAGCACCTCCAACTCCCGAGTGGTCAGCTTCCGGGTGCGGGGGCCCGGCGCAGAGCCGGTGACGTCCGGAAGCGCCCGCATCGCCCGCCGGAGCAGTTCGGACTGCAGGGACTCCGCGGCGTCCGCGACGGCGTCCCACAGCTCCGCGGCCTCCGTCCGCTGCCCCGCAGCCCTGAGGATCTCGGCCAGCCGCAGGCGTGACCGGGCCAGTTCAAAGACGTGGCCGAACCTCTCGAACTCGCCGACCGCAGCCCGCCACTCCGCGAGCAACTCCTCCAGGTCGACGGACTCCCCGGCCCGCCACCGCAGCCGGAGGAGATCCGCGGACGCGCGTGCGAACCACGCCCGCGATTCCTCTCCCAGCGACTCCGTCAGCCCTGCTACACGGCTCGCTCGATCCACGTAGCTGCGCGCCAGGGCAACCCACCGTTCCGCCGTCGGGCGGTCAGCGACGGGGACCGCGTCGGCGAGGACGCCCGCGAGAAGCGCCGACAGCCGCAGAATCGCCTCGTGGCGGTCGCCCCAGGCGAGGTCGAGGACAGCGAGGCCATCCTGGAGAACGCCCACGGCATCCTCGGGACGCCCGGCGCCGCCGAACCCGTCGATGCCCGCTGAGATCGCGAGCAGTGCGAGGTAGGCGTCCTGTCCCCACCATCGCCGAAGATCGTCGAGCTCGTTGTCCGGGGCGATGCCGTCCCTCGCGACACGAATGACGAGGCTGGTGGCCGTCAGCGTCGCCCGGGCCGCGGGAGGCTGCTCACTCGACAGCGGAGCCTCCAGCCGGAGGAGGGCACCCTCGAACTCGCCGAGCTCGTAGGCAACCATCGCGCCCTCGGTCCGGGCCAGGATCTCCCAGACTCCCCAGCGCCCGGCGGCGGCACTGATCGCGATCGCGTCGTCGTGGTAATCGAGCGCGCGACGCCGGCGACCGCGTCGACGCTCGATCCCTGCCAGTTGGAGCCGCACGAGGACCCGCACCGACGGGTCGGCGTCGTCGTCCTCGACAACCGCCTTCAGCAGGAGTTTCTCCACCTCCTCGACGGCACCGACGCGGAACATGCTCCGTGCGATCACGCTGCGCAGCTCGATCTCGGCGTCGTGGAGGCCGAAGCGCGCGGCAAGCGCACGGGCCTCCTCACCGATGGGGGCCGCTGCTGCAAGGTCACGCCGGTCGATCAGCTGCTCGAGGTAGGCGGTCAGCACCTCGAGCCGGATGTGTGTCGGATCGCGGGAGACCAAGGCATAGGCCAGGTCAGCGTGGTCGCCCCTCGCGGTTGCCGTGGAGGAGAACCTCTCCTGCCGGGCAAGGGCGGCGAGCAGGCGAGCGCGGTGGTCATCAGTGGCGTCCTTTCCGGGATTGGCAACACGGTGGGAGATGATCGAGATCGCCTTCTCGGCATCGCCGCTCGCGTGTGCGGCGTTGGCGGCCTCCAGCACCACCTCGTCGCGCTCCGGGGCGTCCCTGTCCATCCAGGAGAGAGCGCGTTCATAGTGGTCGAGGGCGTCCTTGGGCCCGCCCATGGCGTAGGCAGAACGACCGGCGCGGATCGCCGCATCGATCGCTACAGCCGTGTCCCCCGCTGCCGCGGCGTGACGCTCGAGCTCTGCCGGCGTGGCCAGGCTCCGCTCGGAGGAGATCACCGCGGCATACCTCTGGTGGAGGCGGGCCCGCTCGCCGGGCAGCAACTCCCCGGCGATGGCCTCTGCGAGGAGAGCATGACGAAACGAGTACACCCCCGATCTCTGGATGGTGAGCACTCCGGCCTCGAACGCCTCGCGCAGGGACTCCTCGAGCCCTGCCGCGTCGATGTCGGCGACCCGGCTCAGGAGATCGTCACTGATCCGGCGCCCATGCGCGGCGATGATGCGCATCGTCCGGCGCGCGGACTGGCTGAGACCCTCATAGCGCCTGAGCAGCACCCGGGTGAGAGTCTCGGAGAGGGGCGCGCCGCACGCCGCGCAGAGTTCCTCCGCGAAGAAGGGATTCCCCTCCGCACGCGCGACCACGTCGGAGATGAGCGCATCATCCTCGGGCCGGGCACCCATCGCGACGACAAGATCCCGGATGACTGCGTCGTCGAGCGGGCCGAGCTCGAACCGCGCCACCGCGTCGAGTCGCGCCCAGAGAGCGAGCGTCTGGTGGAGCGGGTGGCTCCGGCTGAGGTCGTCGCTTCGATACGTCGCCACGATGGACACGGGCGCCGCGAACCCCCTGGTCATCAGGACCGTCATGAGGTCGCGCGTGGAATGGTCCGCCCAGTGGATGTCCTCGATGACGAGGAGGACAGGAGCCTCACGCCCAGCCTGGGTGAGAGCAGCATGGACCGCCTCGGCGATCGGTCCCGGGTCGGCGTTCTGCCAGAGGGCCGGCGGGGCCGGGCCGTGCATGTCGCCGGGGAGGAGACGCGCGAGGGCAGGGTGCCGGTCGAGCGTCTCGACGAACATCTCCGGCGCGCTCGCCCCGAAGTCCGTGAGGATCTCGGTGAAGGGGAGGTAGGGCATCGTTGCGCCCGCCTGGCCCACGCAGTGCCCGATGGCGGTTCGGACGTCTCGCTGCCGAGCCTCGTCCACGAGGCGGAGCGCGGCGCGGGTCTTGCCGATACCGGCGGGCCCGGACAGCACGACGATCCCACCTCGTGCGTCTCCAAGGTTGAGCGCACTGATGAGTTCCGCGAGTTCCGAGTCCCGCCCACGGAATGGTCCTGTGGCTCCCCCACGTCCCATTCAACGAGTATTGCGCGATTCGTGGGATACCGCCAGAGCTCCTTGGGACCAAGGTCACGCAATTTTGCGGCTATTGGTGCTAAGAGATTACCAAAGTCTCTGTCTTGGCCTCGGCGCTCGGTCGACAGGAGTTCCGCTCACGAACCGCGCCGGTGTGTGAGCTTCCAGAATCCCTCGCCCCGGAGTGCGTCGCGAGCAATCCGATCTGCCCGACGACGGCCGCCAGCGATCCCGTCGCTCGCCCCGGCCGCCGCGAGGCGTCGTTCCACTTCGTAAGCGCCGAAGTTGCCCTCGAAATGAAGCATTGACATCTGCGTTGCCTTTCGATCCAGCGATGACCATCCCGCGATGAGTCATCGTGTGACGACACCACGATGCCTGCGTAAGGTACGGCGCCACATCAGGAGTTGTTCCAGTTCTCCGTGTTGCTACCTCATGACCGCCGCGATCAGCTCCAGACGAGCCCGTGCCCGGGTTCCTGGAGCACCTTCGCCACGTCCGCGAGCACCCGCGAGCCGAGTTCGCCGTCGACGAGGCGGTGGTCGAAGCTCAGCGCCAGCTGGGTGACGTGCCGG
>RZYE01000161.1 GCA_009930425.1 Actinomycetota bacterium
CGCCGTCGTCCCCGCCGGGCCGGTGCGCCCGCCGGGGCGCCCGACCACGCGCAGGCCAAGGAGGAGCTGATGCGGGAGCTGCGCGCCCAGCAGCAACCCGCCCGCGGCGACGAGGACCCGCAGCGGAGCCTGGAGGCACTCGAGGAGGCCGTCGCGCGCCGGCGCGATGAGAACGACCAGAACCGGGACCAGTCCCGTGACCAGGGCCGCGATCAGGACAGCCGGAACAACCGGCGCCGCAGCCGCGACCGCGGCCGGGACCGGAACCGCCGCCGGGAGACGCGGCCTGCGGACGAGGCCGAGGTGGTGGGTGCGGACGACGTGCTCATCCCCGTCGCGGGCATCCTCGACATCCTCGAGAACTACGCCTTCGTGCGCACCTCCGGCTACCTGCCGGGCCCGAACGACGTCTACGTGACGCTCGGGCAGGTCAAGAAGTACGGATTGCGGCGCGGCGACGCCGTCATGGGGGCAGTGCGCCAGCCGCGGGAGGGCGAGCAGAACGCGCGGCAGAAGTTCAACGCCCTCGTGCGGCTCGATTCCGTCAACGGCATGGGCGTTGACGAGGCGCGGACCCGCCCGGACTTCGCCAAGCTCACCCCGCTCTACCCGCAGGAGATCCTCCGGCTCGAGACGAGCGCGAAGGCCCTCACGCCGCGGCTGATCGACCTCGTCTCCCCGGTGGGCAAGGGCCAGCGCGGACTCATCGTGGCACCGCCGAAGGCCGGCAAGACGATCGTCATGCAGCAGATCGCCAACGCGATCGCGATCAACAATCCCGAGGTGCACCTCATGGTGGTGCTCGTGGACGAGCGGCCCGAAGAGGTCACCGACATGCAGCGCATGGTCAAGGGGGAGGTCATCGCCTCCACCTTCGACCGGCCGGCCTCGGACCACACGATCGTGGCGGAGCTCGCCATCGAGCGGGCGAAGCGGCTCGTGGAACTCGGTGGCGACGTGGTGGTGCTCCTCGACTCGCTCACCCGCCTGTCGCGCGCCTACAACCTCGCCGCCCCGGCCTCGGGGCGCATCCTCTCCGGTGGCGTGGACGCCTCGGCGCTCTACCCCCCGAAGAAGTTCTTCGGCGCGGCGCGCAACATCGAGGGCGGCGGCTCGCTCACCATCATCGCCTCGGCGCTCGTGGAGACCGGCTCGAAGATGGACGAGGTGATCTTCGAGGAGTTCAAGGGCACCGGGAACCTGGAGCTCCGGCTCTCCCGCCAGCTCGCGGACAAGCGGATCTTCCCGGCGATCGACGTCAACGCCTCGGGTACCCGGCGGGAGGAGCTGCTCCTCCAGCCCGAGGAGCTCAAGGTCATCTGGCGGCTGCGCCGCATCATGGGTGGCCTGGAGAAGGAGGCGGCGATCGAGCTGCTCCTCAACAAGCTGCGCGAGACGCAGTCCAACGCGGAGTTCCTTTACGCGGTCCAGCGGACCACGCCGGGGGCGAAGGACGAGATGGGCGACATCACACTGGGCTAGCACCACCCGCCGCCTTGGTGCTGTGACCGCGAGGTGGCACAATTGGCGATCGGTTCCGGTTCACGCCCGGCTGGGCGACCCGGCACCCTTCGATGACAAGGAGAACTCCATGAAGCAGGGAATCCATCCCAAGTATGACGTCACCCAGGTGACCTGCACCTGCGGGAACACCTTCACCACGCGGTCGACCGCCAAGAACGGCCAGATCCACGCCGACGTGTGCTCGGCGTGCCACCCGTTCTACACCGGAAAGCAGAAGATCCTCGACACCGGTGGGCGGGTCGCCCGGTTCGAGGCCCGGTACGGCAAGCGCAAGTAGTCGTGACGCGGCGCCGGTGGGATCTCCCGCCGGCGCCGTTTCCATTGTCCGCAGAAGTCGGGAGGCCCGATGGAAGACCAGTTCGCCGCGGCACTGCCGTTGCTCACCGAGCATGCGGAGCTCGAGCAGCAGATGTCCGACCCCGCGGTGCTCTCCGACCAGTCCAGCGCGCGCCGGATCGGTCGGCGCTACGCCGCGCTCGGGAGGGTGGTGCACGCCTACCGCGCCTGGCGTTCCGCCCGTGACGACCTGGACACCGCCACCGAACTCGCCGAGGTGGACGAGGGCTTCGCCGCCGAGCTGCCCACGCTCCGCGAGGCAGAGGCGCGTGCCGCCGACCACCTCCGCGAGGTCCTGATCCCCCGGGACCCCAACGACGCCTCCGACGTGATCATGGAGATCAAGGCGGGAGAGGGCGGCGAGGAATCCGCGTTGTTCGCCGGAGACCTGCTGCGCATGTACCTGCGGTACGCCGAGTCGAAGGGCTGGGCGGTGCAGGTGCTGTCCTCGACGCCGTCGGACCTCGGCGGCTACAAGGACGTCTCGCTCGCCATCCGCGCGCGCGGCAACCCGGCCCCCGAGGACGGCGTGTGGGCCCACCTCAAGTACGAGGGCGGGGTGCACCGGGTGCAGCGCGTGCCCGTCACGGAGTCCCAGGGCCGCATCCACACCTCGGCGGCGGGCGTGCTCGTGATGCCCGAGGTCGAGGACGCCGGCGAGATCGAGATCAGCGAGAACGACCTGCGGATCGACGTCTACCGGTCCTCCGGTCCCGGCGGCCAGTCGGTGAACACCACGGACTCCGCGGTCCGCGTCACGCACCTGCCCACCGGCGTGGTGGTCTCGATGCAGAACGAGAAGTCCCAGCTCCAGAACCGGGAGGCCGCCGTGCGGGTCCTGCGCTCCCGGCTCATGCAGCTCCGCCAGGAGGAGGCGGACGCCGCGGCCTCCGAGGCCAGGCGTTCCCAGGTGCGCACCGTCGACCGCTCCGAGCGCATCCGCACCTACAACTTCCCGGAGAACCGGCTCACCGATCACCGCACCGGCTTCAAGGCCTACAACCTGGACACGGTCCTCGGCGGCGCCCTCGACCCGGTGATCGCCTCGGCCGTGCAACTCGACGAGGCCGAGCGCATGAAGACCGCCGGCCGGGCCTGAGGATGCGCGACCTCCTGCGCGAGGCGCGCGCCCACCTCGCGCGTGCCGGCGTCGACCCCGCCGACGCCGAGCGGCTCGCCCGCGGCCTGCTCCCCGAGGGGACGCTCCTCGAGATCCTCGATCACCCCCCGGAGGACTTCGAGGAGTCGTTCCGTGCCGCGGTGGCACGGCGCGCCGCCCGCGAACCGCTCCAGCTCATCCTCGGACGGGTGGGTTTCCGGGAGCTCGTGCTGCACACCGGTCCCGGAGTCTTCATCCCCCGGGTCGAGACGGAACTCGTCTCGGGAGTGGCGATCGACGCGGCGCGCGCCGCCGTGTCACGGCGGGGGAGTGCCCGGGTGGTCGACCTGTGCACCGGCAGCGGGGCGATCGCGGCGGCGCTCGCGAGTGAGGTCGCCGGCGCCCGGGTCTGGGCGGTGGAGCTCGACCCCGCGGCCCTCGACCTCGCCGCGCGCAACCTCGCGGGACTGGGCGTCGCCCTCGTCCCCGGCGACGCCGCGGTCGCGCTGGCGGACCTGGACGGTACGGTCGACGTCGTCGTGGCCAACCCGCCCTACGTCCCGCCCGACGGCGTGCCCCGCGATCCCGAGGTCCGCGACTGGGACCCGGCGCACGCCCTGTACGGAGGCGGACCCGACGGCCTCGACCTGCCGCGCGCGATCATGCGGCGGGCGGCCGGCCTGCTGCGGCCGGGTGGGGTCCTGGTCATGGAGCACGCAGACGTCCAGGGGGAGGCGGTGCGGGCGGAACTCGTGGCGCTCGGGGCCTTCGAGGACGTGGTGACACTGCCGGACCTCACCGGCCGGGACCGGATGGTGCGCGCCACTCGCCTCCCCGCGGTGCCGGAGGTGGGAGACTGTCAGACGTGATCGTCTCGTACTCCGAAGATCCCTCGCTCGCGCTCGACGCGGCGGTCCGGGCCCTGGAGAAGGGCGGGCTCGTGGTCCTCCCGACGGACACGGTCTACGGCATCGGTGCCGACGCATTCTCGCCCACGGCCGTGGGCCGGCTGCTGGCCGCCAAGGGACGTGGACGGCAGATGCCCCCACCCGTCCTCGTGGGCGACTCCACGGTGGTCGATGCCCTCGCGGTGGAGGTGAGCGCCGAGGCACGTGACCTCATGGCCGCGTTCTGGCCGGGAGCCCTCACCATCATCCTGAAGGCCCAGCCCTCCCTCGCCTGGGACCTCGGCGACACCGGCGGCACGGTCGCGCTCCGGATGCCCGACCATGACGCCGCCCTGCGGCTCCTGCGCCGCTACGGTCCTCTGGCCGTGACCAGCGCGAACCTCACCGGTGAGTCGCCGGCCCAGGACGCTGCCGCAGCCGAGGCCTACTTCGGTGCGAACGTGGCGGTCTACCTCGATGCCGGGCCCGCGCCCGGCCCGACCGCCTCCACCATCGTGGACGCGAGCGGCGCCACCCCCCGCGTGGTGCGGCACGGGGTGATCGACGCCGGCCGGCTGGCCGCCGTCGTCCCCGCGCTCGCCGAGCCGGACGAGTGAGGACCTACCTGCTTGTCATGGTCATCGCCGCTGCGGTGACCTTCCTGACGACGCCCGTCGCACGGTCGCTGGCACAGGCCGTGCACGCCGTCACTCCCGTCCGTGCCCGCGACGTCCACTCCCTCCCGACGGCGCGGCTGGGCGGCGTCGCGATGCTTGCCGGGCTCGTCGTCGCCCTCGTGGTGGCGTCCCGGATCCCGTACCTCGCCCCGGTCTTCAGCCAGTCGGG
>RZYE01000162.1 GCA_009930425.1 Actinomycetota bacterium
TTCCCGGCCTGCCCGTCGTGGCAACCGATACACCGCGGCGGTTGCCACGGGACGTTGTATCGGAAGGCGTCGCCATTCTCCTCGAACGGTGTGGAATAGCGCCGGGATGATATACACGGCAATTTCGGTGTATATCAAACCAGTCGGAACCCCGTACGGAGCGAACGGCGAACCGGGACCCACCACTCCTACTCGAGCATGACCCCCTACTCGAACATCACCCCCTACTCGAGCATGACCCCCTACTCGAACATCACCCCCTACTCGAGCATGACCCCCTACTCGAACATCACCCCTGGTCGAACATCGCCTCGTCCGGGGTGAAGTCCGTTCCCTCCACCCGCAGGTGGACGCCGTCCGGGAGGACCTCGATCGCGGCGATCCGCAGGCCCTCCGGCAGGCCCAACGGCAGCGTCAACTCCCCCTCCAGCCCGCTGAACAGGCCCTCGAGCAGGGAGATGTCGAGGGCGAGCTCCCCGAGGGTGAGTCCCTCCGGGGTGAGGGTGAGACCGCCGTCGGCGAGGGCGGGGCGGAACACCACCGCGAGCTCCTGCCCGAGCACCTCGCCGGTGATCGCCATCGACTCCCCGCGGATCTCGATGTCCGCGCTCAGCCCGCTCTCCTCCTTGAAGAGCCGGTCGATCTCGTCGATCGGGACGGTGGCCGTGGCGGTGAGCAACCGGATCGTGTTGGGGGCCGCCGTCGCCACGCCATCCGCCCGCACCTGGGCGTCCTCGAGCCTCATGCCCTCGAGGGTGAGGGAGGGGATGTCGATCTCGAGGTGGTCCAGTTCCCCGGTGGCGAGCTGGGTGAGGAACGGGAATCCCTCCACGGTCACCTCCGCGGACCCGCCCGTGGTCTCCGCGATGCTGGAAGCGATGCGCTCCTCGGTGGTGGATCGGGCGTACACGTCGAGGGCCCAGGCCAGCCCCACCAGCCCCACGATTACCACGACTGCCCACGCCAGCTTCCTCATGTCACCACGGTAGGGGGAAATGCCAACCGCGGCCGGGCGGCGGACCCGTTGTGTAGTCTCGACACGCGAGGAGGCTGTGATGGCGCAAGGAACCGAGGAGGCACGGCGGCTGGCCGCCGACCCCTCCACCGACTGGGGAACGCTCTACGAGCTCGCCCAGACCAACCCCGAGGTCCACGCCGCGATCGCCGCCAATCCCTCCACCTACCCCGACCTCCTCGCCTGGCTCGGCTCGCTCGGCAAGCCCGACGTCGATGCCGCCCTGGCACGTCGCGCGGCGGCGGGCGGCGGGGCCGCCAGTGCGCCGGATGAACCGGAGCCCGAGCCGGAACCGGAGCCCGAACCCGAACCCGAACCCGAACCGGAACCGGAACCGGAACCCGAGCCGGAACCGGAACCGGAGCCCGAACCCGAACCGGAACCCGAGCCGGAGCCCGAGCCCGAGCTCGCCGACACCGTCACCTCCCCTGCGGTCCAAGAGCCATCGTCCGAACCAGAGCCAGAACCCGAACTCCCCGCCACCGTCACCTCCCCCGCAGTCTGGGACGCCGAGCCGGCTCCCGAGACCCAGGTCCTCCCGTCGTCGGAGGAGCCGGGGACACCGCCCGCCTACGCGCCCGCGGCGGCAGCGGCGGCGGCACGGGTACCGCTCACCGTGGAGCGGGTGCCCGTCGCCCAGACCTTCGGCCGGCAGCCAGCGGCACCCGGACCCGTCCAGCCACCCCTGGAGCCCGAGCCGCCCACAGGGGAGGACGGCTCGCGCCGGCGCCTCGTCCTCATCCTCGTGGTCATCGGGGTGCTCGCGATCGCGGGATCGCGTGGCTGTTCGGCCGCGACGGCGACGAACCCGCCACCACTCCCACCGTCTCCCCGACGACGCCGGCCCCCACCACCCCCGGCCCCACCTCGGACGCCCAGGCAGCCCTCGACGCCGCCGCCGCTTCCCTCGCCTCGGTCTTCGCGGCATCGCAGTGCACCGACCCCGACGCCGACGGCGCCGCCCTCGCCTCCTGGGCCGAGGCCCGCCTCGGGGTGGGGGCCTGGGACGCGGCCGCAACCGGGTCGGCCACGTCCGCGATCACCTCGCTGCAGTCCCGCTGCAACGCAGGCCACGCCGTCGCCGTCGCGGACCGGGCGGGAGAGCAGGCGCCGGACCTGGCGGCCGCGCTCGGGGACCGCGAGTGGGTGGTTCCCACGCTCCCCGCTCCCGCGGACGCCGCGGACATCACCGCGTTCTCCTCCCCGTCCGGCAACATCGCGTGCGTGCTCGGCGAGGACAGCGTGACCTGCTCGATCCAGCAGTACTCCTTCGGCTCCCCGGGCGCCTGCCCGGATCCGGACGCTCCGGTCACGGTGGTGATCGACTCCAGCGGTTCCCGCGCGGACTGCTCCCTGAGCGCGGTCACCGGCGGGCCGTCCCTGCCCTACGGGAACGCCGCCCGGCACAGCCACTTCGCCTGCACCTCGGAGATGGATGGCGTGACCTGCTGGGACGCCTGGACCGGCGCCCGCCTCAAGCTGGCCCGCGCCGTCCTCGAGATCGACGGCCCGGTGCTCGGCGGAGCCGGCTGACCGTCGCCCTCCGTGGGGGTCAGTCCCCGTAGAGCGTCACGAGGGCGTCGGCGATCGCCGCGGCGTACCTCTCCCGCACCGCGGGGTCCTGCACCGCCGCGGCCTCGGCCGGGTTGCGGAACTCAGCCAGCTCCAGCAGTACCGCGGGCACCTCGGAGAAGTTCAGCGTCCCGAGGTCGTCCCGCTGTTGCAGGGCGCCCGGCACCATGTTCGACGGCGGGAAGCCCTCCTCCTCGAGGCTCGCCCGCATCGCGGCCGCCAGGTCCTCCGACGGGGCCCCCTGCGCGTCGTTCAGCGGGGTCGCCACGATGATCGTGAAGAAGCCGGCGGCGACGGGTGACTCCGAGCCGTTGGCGTGGACGGAGACCAGTGCGGTGGCGCCCACCCCGGCCTGGCCGCGCGCATCCACGCAGGGACCCACGCCGTCGGGGCCGCGGGTGAGCCTCACGGTGGCTCCAAGATCCTCCAGGTGCGCCCGAGCGCGATCCGCCACGTCCCAGTTGAAGGCGTGCTCGGGGTAGCCGTCATTCGTGGAGGTCCCCGTGGAGTTGCAGGCCTTCATCCCACCCCGACCGTCCGGCACCAGGGCGTTGACCTCGGCCACCGCCTCGGCATTGCCGGCGTTGTGCCCGGGGTCCAGGACGAAGGACTCGCCCTCCAGCGGGAGGAGGGCGGCTGGCGACGTCGTCGGGCCGGGGGACGGCACGGCCGGCGCCGGAGTGGTGGGCTCTGGCGCCGGGGCGAGCGACGACGACTGGCCGACCCACAGTCCGACCGTCGCGGCGAGGACGGCAACTGACGCGGCCGCGACGTCGAGCTTGCCCATCCTCAGCGAGGACGCAGCCGGCGCAGCACGGCCCGGGCGGCACGCCGGCCGGAGACCATCGCGCCCTGGATCGATGCGGTGTCCCGGTGGTCGCCGGCAACGTACAGCCCGTTGCCGAGGTGCACGCGCTGGCGGACCTGGAGCGGCGGGGATTGGACGGGCAGTGCCCGCTCCACCCGGTGGACCGTCACCACCTCCCAGCCCGTGGTGTCACGGCCGTAGATCGCGCTGAGGTGGATGCGCACGTCGGCCTCGGACGGCACCGTGGCGGACGCTCGAGTGGCGGCCGGCAGGAGGGCGGTTGCCTGCACCAGGTGCCGCCCCGCCGGCGCGTACGACGGCGCCGCGTTGCTCATCACCGCGGTGTTCACCACGGGCCCGGCGCGCGTGGCGTCGAGGAACAGGAAGGGCAGGTCGGTGGGTGGCTCGTCGGCCGCGAACCACCAGGTCACGCAGCCCTTCATGTCCGGTGCCGGCTCGTCGGTGAGGTGCGCGGCGGACACCGGGTCGGCGGCGACCACTGCCGCCGGGGCGGTGAGGAGGGCGCCGTCGTCGGCCTCCACGGCCCAGCCGCCCCCTGCGGGCGCGACGGAGGTGACGCGGCGGCCGAGCTCGACCGGCCGTGCGAGGGTGGTGGCGAGCTGGGCGGGCAGCGCGCCCATCCCCTCCTCGGGGACGCCCGGCGCGCCGAACGCGAACGACCGGACGAGCAGCCGCACGAACGCGGCGGAGGTGCTGCCCTCGTCCTCCAGCACCACCCCGGTGATGAACCGCTCGAGAAGGGTGCGCAGCGGCCCGTCCAGGCCCGCGGCGTCGAGGGACTCCGCGAGGGTGGAGTCCGGCGCGGCGAGGAGCCACTTCACCGGGCCGAGTGCGGGGACGGCCCACGCCGCGAGTTCCCGCAGCTCACCTGACCTCACGTACGGGCCCCGCAGGGTCTGCACTGCGAAGGAGGGATGGCGCGTGGGATCGGCGAGGACCGTGAGCCCGTCCTGCTCCCGCACCGCCACCCCGCGCCCGAGCGACCGCATGCGCAGCGCGCGGATGTCCACGTCCTGCTTCACGGCCGGGTAGGCCGGATTGAGCACCTGGAAGCCGCGGTCGCAGCGGAAGCCGTCCACGAGATCGGTGCGGACCCGGCCGCCCACGGCGTCCGAGGCCTCGAGGACCCGGACGGTCAGCCCGGCCCGGGTGAGGTGCCGTGCGCACTGCAGGCCGGCGAGCCCGGCGCCGATCACGATGACATCTGCGTCCATGGGTCGATTCTGCCCTCACTTCCGGGCGCGCTCGTACCGCTCGAGCGCCTCGG
>RZYE01000001.1 GCA_009930425.1 Actinomycetota bacterium
GGCGCCCACCCGAGGCGGCACCCGGGCAGCGTGTCGCACCCCGATGCGAGAATCGGAATCAGACCGTCGCGAAGTGCCGGTCCCCACCCCGCACGGCCGGGTCATGAAAGATCCGGGCTACCGGGGCTGTGGGTCATGAGGAGAGTGACGCGAACCGGCTCAGGGCCGCGGCCATGGCATCCCGAGCGATCGGCTCCCACGGAAAGAACGTATTCGACCGTCCGCCTCGGTCCACCCCTTCGTGATCCCCTTCCCGGCAAGCCACGTGACCTCCTCATAGAACGAGGAATTCGGGATTCCTATAGGTGGAAAAGATCCACACCAATCGACCCGTCTCGATCGGTGGTGCGGTCGAGATCGACGGCGATACCCACGCGGCCCGGCTCGATTCTCGTGGCGCGGGCGACGATGGAGGCGCCGGCCTGCTGCTCGTGGTGCCGTGACGGTGAGGAAGCCTGGCTAGTGTCCCGCAGCGCACACCCGGCGTCGGCGCGCTCAGCAAGCGCTGGCCAACACAGTGATCATGCGAACTCGCCTGTGACCACGACGCGGTCGCGCAACCTCCGTTTCCGCCGGCGATGCTAATGTCCCGGCCATGGAGTCGGGACCGCATGCGGCGCTGATCGTTCTCGGTCCCTTCACAGACGAAGCGTCACGATTCCTCGACGCGGTCGCAGCGAAAGGCGTGGTTCTCGGCGAGATCGGCGAGTTTCCCGTCCCGGCGCCTCTCGTGGTGTGTGTGACCGATGCGGAGGCCGAGGACCCTCCTCAAGCGTTCACGTCCGATCGGGATGTCCTGCCGGTCTCGTTCCTTGACGCGTTCTCAGCGGTATTGCCGGATCTCTCGCACCTAGCGCCCAGGGTGGAAGGTGTGGACGACGCCGTCGACCGACTGGTGCGCGCGATCCACGTCGGCGGTGCGGCTCTCGCGGGGTGGGAGCGCCTCGTAGCGCGGGCGCGTGCATGGGAGCAGGACCCCTCCTCGTCCCGCTTGCTGAGCGACCGCGAGCAGACCGAGGCACTCTCGCTCCTCGCCGTGCCACCCGCGCATCTGGAGCCTGTGCTCGTGGAGGGTGTCCGGACGTACGTTGCCCAGAGCCAGCGTCATTCCCACGGACGACGGCGGAGGGCCCGTTCGATCGTGGCTGTCACCCTCGTACTGCTGGCACTTGTGACCGCGGTTGCCGGGGTTCAAAGTGTTCGGGCCGCGCAGGCGGCACGCGAGTCAACAGAGGCCGCCAACAGCGCGAATGCGCGCAGGCTTGCCGCCGACGCCGACTCGATGACCGGACGTGACCCGGACGTCCCGCTGACTCTTGCAGCAATCGCAACGTCGTTGTCCGACCATCCCGATGTCCGTAACGCCGTGGCAGGGATCATCGGTACTCACGTCCCTCACAAGTCGGTCGCTCTGGAGGTGGCGCCGCGGCACCTGGTCACCTCGTCCTCAGGCCGTTATGCATACAGCTCGATGACGGACACGGTGATTCGAGTGACGGATCCCAGCGGAGTCGAAGTCGCTTCGTTCCCCTACGCCGGAGCCGAGGAAGAGTTTTTCGCCGTCGCGATATCGCTGAGCCCCTCCGGTCAGAGGGTTGTCGTCGCCTCTGAGGAGAGGACACCGCAGGTGTTCGACGTCGAGACGGGACAGGGTGTCGCTGCCGCCGGCGCCTGGAGCGGCGACTATGACACGTTGATCGAGTGGTGGGACGACGAGCGTGTTCTCGTAGGTATCTCGGGTGGTCTCGATCTGATGAACGTGGACACCGGAACGCGGTCGAGTCTGATTGAGGCGAGCGATGGAGTCGGTCTCGTGACGGATGCCGCCCTCAGCCCGTCGAGGGCGATGATCGTGCTCACCGATGGCGCACGAGTGCAAGTGTGGGACCTGAACTCCGAGAGATTCCGTGGAGAAGCCAGCATCGACGCCGTAACGGACCTGGCGGTCAATGATGCGGGAACCGTGGTGTTTGGGGCTCGCTTCCCCTCACTCGTCCGCATCGATGTGAGCGATGGAGAGGCAACGATCACCGAAGATCGGGGCGACCACGCGAGCGTTGGCGTCGAGGCCCTGGCGGAAGGCTATTTCGTCGGCTCCGATCGCCGGGGCCGCATCGCCATCTACCTGGAGACCACGGGAGCTGATCCCGTTGCCCGGTTCCAGGCGCATCTTGTCGATAGTGTGAGGATCGCGGCGGACCCGATGGGTACCACACTTGGTTCCGTTTCACTCGATGGTTATCTGCGAATCTGGCAGCTCGACGGCCTCGACCTCATTGGAGACTTCACGGTTGCGGGCCCAGTGGATGCGGGCCTCGTCGGAGGTTCCCTCGATATGAGTGATATGGGCTCGGCTGCCTTTCCGAAGTCCACGCTTCGCCATCAGGTCCGCGTCGCTGGCCCGGCGTCGCTTGCCGTGAGTCTTGTCGGGCGTGGTGGACTACTCGTCGATTCCTCCGACGCTGCTGAAACATACGAGTCCATGGGGCTCTCACAGATTGGGATCCCCGGGCGCGTCATGGTGACCGCCGATGGCGGGCACATGGTACGCGCGCTCTATGTCGAAGCGGACCAGGGATTCGCGATTGAGATCTGGCCTATCGATGCGGATGGGCAAGGTTGGGGTTCGGAACCGAGCACCCGCTTCGATGTGGAGCTTCCGGTGACCGTTCTCGGCCCGGCTCCGTTCCTCGTGGACGTGAGCGACGATGGCGTGGTGGCGCTCGCCTCCAGCTCTTCGCTCGTGAGCTATGACGCCACCGGAAACTCCGCGGGGGAAGAGATCGCGTACCGGAGCCCCTCGCCTCCCTTGGCTCTCGCATTCGATAGCGACGGAGTCCCGGCAGTACTCACCTCGGACGGCTGGCTTCACGGGGCAGGCGGCAGCGCCGTCGATCTCGGCTCTCTCGTGGACACCGAACTCGCCACCACGATTGCGGCCGCGGAGTTCGACGGCGAACTCTGGCTCCTCACCGACTCCGGAGCGATCTTGCGATACGCCTCGGGCGAGCTGGAGGTGATCTCACAGCCTGCGACCGTCACAGGAGAGGGGACCCTGCGCGTGTCGCCCGACGGCGCCCGGATCGCTCACATGGGCGCGAACGCGTTGACGGTGCTCGACTCCGAGACGGGCGGCATTCTCGCTCAGCAGCCAAACCCACCCGGAGTGCAGGTGGATGACGTGGCATTCGGGGACGATCCGTGGACATTCTTCGTGGTGACGGAGATGGGGACCCTTGCATCCTGGGTTCTGAGTGATACTCCGGGCGAGAGCGGGAGCGCGGTTGCTCCACGCCCCTTGACAGCGGACGAAATGCTTGCATTCGACGTCACGGAGGAGATGAATGGCTGATCTCGCAATCTCCTACGCCCACAACTCCTCGCGGCACGCCGTTGCGCTGCGTGACTCGCTGATCGGCGCCGGTTTCAGCGTGTGGATGGATGCTCCGGGGGATGACGACGGCGCCATCGTGGGTATTCCAGTGGGTCAATCGCACTGGGCTGTGATCGAGCGTGAGCTTGCGAGCGCTCTGGTCGTTGTGGCGTTGGACACGCAGGACTGGCGCGAGCGGGAGTACTGCCAGCGGGAGTACCGGCTGTGCCGCAATCTTGGAAAGCCGATCGAGTTCGTTTCTCCGGCCGAGATTGAGGAACGTGTTCAAGACATCGCGCGCAGCGTCAACGGCAATGCCGCGCACCTGGCCGCTCACGCACGCCTCGCCGCGCGGGTTGTCACCCCGCAACAGACGCGCGAGTCCTGGATCCACCGCGTGCTCTTCGGCCGTTCGGCCGGCGATGCGACTACCGTGATCGAGGCTCGGGAGGCACCCTTCATGCTCACCCCCGCTGTTCGCGAGGTCGCCGACGCGGACCTGGCGCGAGCGGAGGCTGGACGGCGCCAGTTCAGGCGCGCCATGTCGTCTGTGGTCGCCGGGTTCACAGGGATCGCGCTTGTTGCCTCGGTTGCATGGCTCTTCTCTGGGTTGTGGTCGCGCGCTGCATCGGACGATCGCGCACGGGCTGAAGCACTCGAACTCAGCAGCAGGGCGTCGTCGTCCGTGGATACGGTCCAGGCGCTCGCGATGGCGAGGCAGGCGGCTAGTCTCGATTCGAGTCCTCGGATCTCCGACGCGCTCGCCGCAGCCGAGCGTCGTGATCGGCGCATGCGCGTAATCGAGCTTCCTCCCGACACTTATCGGGGAGCAGCGTGGTCCGCCGACGAAGACCTCGTCTATGCCTACTCACACACATCGGTTGTCACGATCGATCCTCAGACGGGCGATGTGAGTGATCCCGTGCGGCTCGATCACCGCATCCGCACCGGCACGGCGGTGGCGTCGTCGATCACCGGTTTCGCGTACGTGGACACCACGAATCAGCTTCGGACGCTCGACATGCGCAGTGGAGTCTCGAGCGTGATGCTCGACGGCGTCTCCACTCTTGCGCTCGGTGTGGACGAAACCCTCGTCGCGTCCGGCCGTGCTGGGTCTGTCCTCACCTTGGTACGGTCGCCCGAGGGTCTCCTTGATGTGGAGCATTCGCTGCCGCTCCCGGCGCATGCCCGATCGATCGATGTGGACGGGCAGACGATCGGGCTGATCGACGATGACGGGTGGTTGCGCACCGTCAACATAGCGGCTGGAGGCCTCACTCTGGGTGACTCCGTCCAGGTGGGCGAGGGCAGCCTCGCGGAGAGCGGGAGTTGGGTCAGATCCACGGTGACAGTGTGCGGCGATAGTCTCGCCGGTTCCTTCGTGCCCAGCCTGATGGGGAGCGTTTTCGAATGGGATCTCGCCACCGGCGAGCTGGTGACCGAGCGAAGCGTCCAGCAGGTTGCCTCGGTTTGTTCGCCGGAAGGTGCACTCACGGCAACCTTTTCTGGGGGCGAGATCCAAGAGCAGTTCGGCGGATTCATCATTGCGTTGCCGTCCGGGGTTGAACATGTGTGGAGCGTGCGCGATCCTCACCACGCCCGCGCCGCATTCATCTCCTCCGTACCCGGTCGCCTCGTCGTGGTTGATCCTGCCGCTGCGGTGACGGCACGCGACATTGGCGTCTCCCAACTGGTCCTGCCGTTCACCGAAGCAACACTGAGTATTGGCGACGACGGCGCGGTCGTCGATCTCGAGTCTGCCGCGCCGCACGGACGCATTCCGGGGACCCCCGTATTCTGGGCGATCCAGGGTTGCAACGCCCTGGTGCAATCATGGGAGGGATCTTTCCACGTGGGCTGCGACGCGGACGCTGAACTGGTCCGGGAGCCCACGGCGACTGCTGGCCTTCGTCCGGCATCCGATGGCGAGCGCTTCGTGGTGACGAGGCAGGACGGCGTCGAGATACGCGGCGCCGACGGGAGCCTTGAGCGGGATGTCCTGATCGAGTTGGAGGGGCAGAGCATCGTTGTGGAGGCGGATCTCTCACCGGACGGCTCGATGCTTCTCTTGGCGAAGTCTGACGGTTCTATTGTGGAGGCGGACGTTGACGGCGTCGGCGAACCGGTCACGATCGCCGCCGTTCCCAGTAGTTGGGCCACGCTGGTCGCGTACCGCCCGGATGGTTCGGTCCTCGTGCTCGGTGCCGATAGCCGGTTGCGGCTCTACGATCTCGATCGCGAGCTTGCGAGTTCGGTGCAGCTCGATATCATTGGCGATTTCCTCCTCGTTGACGATGACGAGATTCTCGTGACGTCGCTCGAGGGAGGGGCCGTGTTGCTCGATTCCGAGACCATGCGCATTCTTGAGAGGTTGGACCAGGGCGTCTTCTTCGCGAGCGCGAGCCCGCAGGATCCTCGGCTCGGTCTTCTTGTCTACAGCTATGGCGCAGGGGTCGTGTCGAGCTCCAGTCTGCTCACAACTCCCCGCGTGGACGACGAGAGCTGACCTCTCGACGCCCAACGCGGAACTGTGCGGATGACGTCGTCGGCAGGGTTGTTGTCGAGCAGGCGTATCTGCGTTTGCCCCTAAAGCCCCCTCGTCGATGAAGGTGATCATTCGTCCAGAGACGTCGACCCCCATTTCGGATGTCGAGGCCGTCTGACCAGAGCACGTCACCCGTCACCCGATCGAGTCGGCGCCCGCCCGAGCACCGGGTAGCCACGCTCCAACTTCAACCGCTCCAGGCCTCAGGGTGGGAATTATCCCTTTCCCACCCTTTACCCAGCATTCGCAGGAAGGGGTCGGACCCGCGGGGCTCTACGTCAACCTGCTCGACGCCTACGGTCGCACCAACGGCGTCGAGGTGAAGTACCGCAACATCACGAACGAGCAGTCGAACAGGCTTCTCCGCGACGGAACACTCGACGTCGTCGCCTGCCTCTACCGCACCCCTCGCCGTGAACGGGACTTCGACTTCGCTGCTTGTCTATTCGCTGCGACCATCGGAGCGGTCGTCCGTGCATCTGACGATCGTTTCACGGGCTACGGCGATCTGATGAAGTCCGATGTCCGAATCGCTGCCTGCCTGGGCGAGATAGGCGCGGAGCTTGCAGTAGACCAGTTCGGGGCGGAGCGCGGGTCACCACGGCTGGTGGAACTGGACACAGTGGATGTAGCCCACATCGGTTACATGGTGGCCGCCGGGGTCGCCGATGTGGCAATCACGGACAACATCACCTGCAGGCAGATAGTGGACCGGGTAGGGCCAGCTGTGAAGCACGCCTTCAACGTCTTCCCCCTCTACGTCGGCCAGATCGGGCTCCTCCTTATGCGCGACCGAGAGGAACTGCGCGACCACCTCACGGCAGAGCTGAAACGGCTCCGCACCGGCACCGAACTGACCGAGGAAGAGCGCCAGGTCTTCGAGAGCTACGACGGAATGCTGCAGGCACTCTGATGACGAATGTCCTCCTGTCCGGGCCACTCGCCGAGGCTGTCGCTTCCCGCTTGGTGACTGCCGGAGGCTTCACTGCTCGTGTTTCCAACGAACCCAGCGACGCCGAAATCAGGTGGGCAGACTGCTTCTCTGCCTTCAGGTGGCCCTCCGCCGTGACAGTCACGCCGCCGTGGATCCATTCCATGGGCATCGGTGTCGACGGCTTCCTCGCCAACGGGCCCGTGCCTGAGTTACTGACGAACACGGTGGGTCAGATGCCGCAGCGCATGGGCCAGTTCGTGCTCTCGGTCATCCTGTCGCACGTTCACCGGCTCGGCGAGTACGCAAGCCTCCAGCACAGACACAAATGGGAACCGCGGGATCACCGGGCCTGGCCGGCCGCCGTGCTGTTGCTGGGTACGGGTGCCGCCTCCCAAGGTGTCGCCCGTGCTCTCAAAGCGCACGGGACGACGATCGTCGGGATGAACAGAAGGGGCACACCAACAGAGGGTTTTGACGAGGTCGTGACGTGGGAGCAGGCGTGCGGCCGAGCAGCCAGCTTCGCCGTCGTTGTCGGTGTCCTACCCCTCACCGGAGCTACGCGCAGGATGGTTGACCAGCGACTTTTGTCGGGTCTGGATGGGGCTCTACTCGTCAATGTTGGACGCGGAGCCACGATCGATGAGACCGCGCTCCGTGTCGCGCTCGACGGAGGCACTGTGGAGGCAGCCCACCTGGATGTCCACGTCCACGAGCCGCTCCAGCCCCTCTCTTGGATGTGGGACCATCCGGGGGTTCGGATCACGCCCCACGTCGCAGCCCTCACGACTCCTGAGGAGGCCGCGCTTGCACTCCTCGAAGCGGCATGGTCCATCAGAGCGGGTCGCGAGCCGCAGTCAAAGCTGGTCCCTGCGGACTACACATAACGCCTAGTGTGCGATGCGGCGCCTCGGACCCCGCAACAGCACCGATAACGGAGATGACATGTTGATCAAGTGCCCCGTGAATCCCGGAGATGTCGACAGCCTTCTGGCTCTCTACGCGCAGGCATGGTGGACGAAGGATCGGTCCAGGGATGAGGTCGCAGCCATGCTCCTCGCGAGCGACCTGACCGCGTGTGTGATGGACGACCACGGCACCATGGTGGGATTCGTACGGGCTCTGACGGATTGGCGCTACAAGGCGGTCGTTATGGATCTCATCGTCGACGAGGAGCACCGGGGTCAAGCCATCGGAAAGCTCCCTGCGAAAGCCTCCTCCGAGACGAGAGAGTGGCTCAAATCCAGGACGTCGAACTCTACTGTCACCCTGACTTGGTCCCCTATTACGAAGAAGTTGGATTCCGTGAGCCGCCAGATACGCGCTTCATGCGACTCACACGTGCCTGATCCGCCTCAATCCCCCAAGCTCTTCAGTTGCTCGTGGACTGCACGCCCAAAGCGATCGGCGGCGCCGTCCGACCACATGGTGAAGTAGTTGGGCTCGAAAAGCTCGGCTTCCAAGACGGTCGGGCTGCCGTCGTCGTCGCGCGCGATGTCGATCCGTGTGTAGAGCGGGGTTGCCGCAGGTTCCGGGACTCCCCACGCCGTCGCCAGACGACGCACAGTCTCCATACACCGCTCGGCCAACACGACCTCGTCCTTGTCTGCCTCCACCGGAGTGAGGATCTCTGTGTACCGACCTCCGAGGAGTCCGCCACCGAGTTCGAGGATCGGCCCCTTGCGCACAGCGTGAGAGTAGCGACCGTTGAAGAGCACGAGAGCATGCTCGCCATCCCGGGAGACGGACGGAAGTGCGCGCTGAATCATCGCGACCTTCCCGAGGGCAGTGATCCGGTCCACGAATTCGAGGATCGCGGGGTCTTCCCTGCGAAACAAGGCGGTGTCCCTTGAGCCGGCAGACACGGTGGGCTTCACGACCACCTCACTGGACCCGAGCGAGACCAAGGCAGTCATCGCCTCCGCCCGAGTGGTAGCCAAGCCGTACTGAGGCACCGGAATGCCGCAACCCCTGAGGTCTGAGAGATAGCGCTTGTCAAAATTCCAACGAATGACACCAGGGTGGTTGCGAATCTGGGCGACCTCTTCCACGGACCTGAACCACGCTAGGAACTCCTTGCTTCGCAGCGAGTAGTCCCATGGCGATTTGACCACCAGCAGGTCGTAAACTGCCCAGTCCCGCGGCTCACTCCAGATCGGCGCATCAGTGATCAAGCCCATCGCGTTCAGCGCAGTGACGAGCGCGCCAATCTCCGGATCCGGATGGACGCCGGGAGATGTCTCGTCACATGTAACAAGTCCCACACGGGGCGCCATTCCCGAACCTCCGGCCAACGTCGTCATCAGCCAGATGAGCCTACCCCAAGTGACAGTTCCGGCTGTTCTTCGCGGGAGCCCTCGGTGCAGCGGTTTGGTGACACGACCCTGACGCTGGGGCTCTCAGGACTTGGGGAAGGCGTTGCCACAGTCATTGGGGCCTTGGAGTAGACCGTTGGCGATCACGTCCCGCGGAACACCAGTCAGAATCCCTGAGGGGGACCAAATGCCCACCTCGTGTCCCCTTTTTGGGTGACAGGAAACGTGGACACCCGATTTGCCCGACCGCGTCCGCCGATAGCATCGCCGCGGAGGACGGAACCCTGGGGGATGGACAGGCAATGAGGATCTGCGGGCGCTGCGGCGCGACGGTCACGGCAGACCGTTGCGGCCTCTGCGGCGCGCCGGCCTCCGACGCTCAGCCGGCACCCGCCGCCCCGAGGACCGCAACCCGCCCCAACCCGGCGGCAGGCCTCCCCTCTCCCTCGGTTACGGCGAGCCGTCCCCCTGCGGTCCCGACGACGGCGCCTCCCCTCCCCGCGCCCGCCGCGCCCGCCGCCACCGCCTCCACGCCGTTGGCGGCGTCGACGGCGACAAGCGCGAGGCGTCCACCGATCGCCATGATCGCAGGCGCCGCCGTCCTGACCGTCGCCCTGGTGGCGGGCTGGGCCCTGACCCGTGACCAACCCGGGCAGCCGGTAGCCGCGCCATTCGGCTCCACCGGAACGGAGGGCACGACGCCCGCATCAGGCGCGGGGGCCACGGCCGCGCAGTCCCCGGAGACCTTCCCGGACGTGGTGGTCCCACCGGGATCCAAGGAGTGCGGCCGGTTCGGAAGCGGGCCCCTCGCGGCAGTCGGCACCGCCAACGAGACCACGAGCTGCCCGTTCTCCCTCAACGTCCACACCGAGTACCTCGCGTCCGGCCTGGACGGCACGCCAGGGCAGGTCACCGCGTGGTCCCCCGTGACGGAGAAGTGGTACACCCTCGATTGCTCCGGATCGCAGCCGGTGCTGTGCACGGGTGGAGTCGCCGCGCGGGTGATCCTCTACGGCGGGAGCCTGGTGATCTCCGCGGACGCGGCGGAGTGGTGAGGAGCTGGGATGTCCGCTGACGATCGGCAGCGCCGGGGGCGCCGGATCCACGTCGAGGGCGTGGGCTCCAACTGGGAGGCGCCGAGCCCACCGGCAGGCACGCCACGCCCACCGGGAAGCCCGACGACGCCGCGCACCCAGGACAACCCCGCCAACCCCCACCGGCCGCTCATGCCGCCCGATCACGGTCGCGACGCCGCCGGTCGCCCTGCCACCGGCTCCCGGCCTGCCACCGACTCGCTCGCTGGCGCGGCCGCCGCGCACCGCGTCGAGGCGGAGCGCGCCAACGTCCAGCAGCGGATGACCTCGATCGCCCGCCGGCTCACCGCCCTGCGGACCGCGCTTCCGGACCTGCGGGAAGCCGAGATCGCCGCCGCCGAGGACAAGGTCATCGCCATGCGCGCCGACGCCGAGGCCAGGCGTGCCGACGCCGTCGCGGCAGCCGAACGGATCCACCTCTCAACCCTCACAAGCACGAGCGATCGGCTCCGTGCCCTCGTCGCCGAGCTCGCCCCGGGTCCGGCCGCAGCGGACTTCACTGCCCCCGACTTCACCGCCCAGGAAGGCCCGCCCACCTCCACCGCCCCCGCGAGACACACCCGCTTCGGCCACCTGGGCGAGGCCCCGAGCACGGTCCCGGCTGTCGCGCCACTCATCGACCACCCGGGCTGGTACGTGTCCGCACCAGACCGGCAGGGAGTCGACCTCGCGTTCGCCGCCACGGTGCGGGTCCTCGCGCAGGCCCCGGTCAAGCACGTCGTGGTGGACGTCTTCGACCCACGCCTCACCGGCGCGTTCGGCCGCCTCGCCCCGCTGCGGGCCGTCAATGGCGCCACGTTCCCGATCCCTGCCTCGGACGCGCGGTCCTTCGCGGACCGGCTCGGCTCAGTCCTGGACGTCGCTGTCCGGAACGTCGAACTCGTGGTGGCCAACGGCGCCCGATCGCTGACAGACCTGTGGCGTCGGCAGGGCATCCCGGAGGGGACGCTTCGGCTCGTCGTCGTCCTCGGGTACCCGTACGGCGTGGACGGCCCGCTGCACGAGCTGCTCGTCCGCACCGCGTCCGCGGCCGGCATGTCCGGAACCACGCTGCTCGTGGTCGAGGACCCCGGCGCCCGGGCCGCCCAGGACGTCTCCCCGGACCAGTTGCGGCAGGCGCTCCACCGGATCTCCGCGTCCGACGGCGCTTGGCTCGCGGATGGCTTCCCCCTCCCCGTGACACCCGACGGCGCAGCCCCCGACTCCGTCGTCGCCGCCGTCCTCGGCAACGCCTCCGAGGCGGCGCGCTCAGTCACCGGGCCGGTGGTCCCGCTGCGAGGCCTCCTCCGCAGCGACCTCGAGAACCCGTGGTGCCACGACTCCGCCGAGTCGCTGGAGGCCGTGATCGGGGAGGCGAACCGGCAACCCCTCGAGCTGTCGCTGCGGACCGAGAACCCACCGCACCCGAACGTGCTCATCGGCGGCGCCGTCGGGCAGGGGAAGTCGAACCTCCTCCTCGACATCATCTACTCCCTCGCCGTGAGATACGGCCCGGACCAGCTCGAACTCCACCTCCTCGACTTCAAGCGCGGCCTCGAGTTCAAGCGCTTCGACGCCGGCCCGGACGGCACGGGCTGGCTCCCCCACGTCCGCGTCCTCAGCCTCGAGTCCAACCAGGAGTTCGGGATCGCGGTGCTCCGGCACATCGACGAGGAGATGGTCCGCCGTTCGCACCTGTTCAAGGCGGCGGGCGCCAACTCGATCAACGCCTACCGGGAGGAGACCGGGCAGGTCCTCCCGCGCGTCCTCCTCGTGATCGACGAGTTCCACATCCTGTTCGAGGGCGAGGACGAGATCGTCGAGCAGGCGGTGGAGTTGATGGACCGCCTCGCGAAGCAGGGCCGCGCCTACGGCATCCACCTCCTGCTGGCCTCCCAGACCACCTCGGGCGTCAGGGGCCTGGCGCTGAAGGGCGACTCGATCTTCGCCCAGTTCCCGCTGCGGATGTCGCTGAAGAACACCCCGCAGGAGTCACAGGCGATCCTCTCGGAGGGAAACAAGGCGGCAGCGGACCTGACCTACCGCGGCGAGGTCATCCTCAACCGGAACTACGGGTCGGACCCCGCCGGCTCGAACATCCGCGGCATCGCGGCCTTCGCCGAGCCCGAGGACATGTCCTCCATCCAGCGAGCCCTCTGGGAACGCTCCGCCGGGGCCCCGCCGCTGGTGTTCGCAGGCCGGGACTACGCCCGCTGGGACGAGGACCAGTTCACCGCCCACCGCGCCGCCTCCGCCGAGTCCGCCGACGACGGCGCGCTCACCCTCTGGGTGGGCCGTCCCATCGCGATCACGTCCGAGCCGTTCACGCTCACGCTCGAGGCAGACGCGGACCAGGCGGTCGCGGTCGTCGGCCCGGGAGGCGAGGTGGCTGCAGCGGGGCTGCGATCCATGACCCTGACCGCGTGCCACTCCCTCGCACCGCGGGGCGGCTCGCTCGTGATCCTCGACGGCCTCGGCACGGCCGGCTGGACCGCCGAGGTGATGGCCCACGCCCAGGACCTCGGGATGGAGACCTGGGTCGTCGAGCGGGACCACATCGCAGCGTGGCTGCGCACGGAACTGCCCGGCCGGCTGGCCGAACGCCGGGCGAGCGCGCCGATGCTGGTGCTCGGCCTGGGACTGCAACGCGCCCGCGAGATGGACGTGAGCGACGCCGTCGACGAGGACTCGTTCGAGGCCTCCCCCACGGCGCGTGACCAGCTCCGCCGCCTCGCGACCGAGGGCGCGCTCGCGGGCGTGCACCTCATCGGGTGGTGGTCGACCCTGCGCGCGCTCGAGGCGGACCTCGGGCCGATGCTGGAGGGGATCGCCCACGTGGTCACCGCTGACCTGGGACGCGACGAGCTCCGCTCGATCGCTGGGCCCACCGTGCAAAGGGTCTCCGGCAGTCCCCGGCTCGGGGTCCACAGTCGCGACGGCGAGGGCGCGCTCGTGACCGTGGTGCCGTTCGATCCGTACGGCCGGACCGGAGGAGGCAACGAGTGACCACCACCCATGATCCCGCCTTCAGCGAGTACCTCGAGGCGTTGGGTGCCCTCGTCGAGTTGCCCGGGCACCGGGACGAGTCGCTCGCGCAGGCGCGCCTGGTGGGCCGGGCCGAGGTGGACTCGGCGATGGCCGAGCTGCGTGACCTGCGCACCGCCCTCGCCAGCTGCGAGGACGACGTCGCACGGCTCACGTCCCGGATGGCGCGCCTGGGCGCGCGCACGCGGATGGACCTCGACGACGACGCACCACCCGAGGCGCCGGTCGGCAGCGTGGCCGAGGCCTGCCGCCTCGTGGAGGCCCTGCGAGCCGACCTGTCCGCGGCCGAGGGGGCCTGGAGCTGGGTGGAACGGGCCCTGCCGCAGCTCGAACGACAGCCGGATCCGGGACCGGTCGCCCCCGTGCCAAACGTGACGGGGCACGGCACCCCACCTGTCGCCGCGCAGGAGCCGCCCGGACGTCCCGGCACCCGCGTGTGGGGTGTGCTCGCCGCAATCGCGCTCGTCCTCGCCGTCATCCTCGTCCTGTTGGTCCTCTGAGGGAGTCACAATGCAGCAATCACGCCAGCGCCGCCGCCTCGTGCAGCAGGAACCGCTGCCTGCCGTCCAGGCCAACGCGGTGACGCAGTCGGCCGCCGACTCCCTCGTGATGCGCAAGCGCAAGGTGCGGCGTTCGGCGGACCTCGTGCGCGCGATCACCCAGGTGGACGTCACCACAGACCCCGCCGCCCAGCGTGAGCTGATGGAGTGGATCGAGGGCGCCTACGCCGAACGAGGCAGCGGCGTGCTGATCGGCCTGTTCAGCCACTGCTACCTGGGGCATCCGTACGTCGACCACCAGCTGGACCTCTCCGGCCGGATCATCACGCACTTCACGGCCTCCGATACCGTCCCACCGGGCTTCGACCTTGCCCGGCCGCTGGCCCGCTCGACCGCCTACGCCTTCATCGAGGTGTACGGGGACGGCCAGGTCGTACCGGTACGGAACGACGGCACGTCAGCAATCTGAAGCAAGGAACAAGGAGAAACACCGAATGACTGAAACCGTACGAATCGACTTGTCGCCACTCGTCCGTGAGATCGAGGGCATGGGTCGCGTCCTCGGCAGGGCCATCGAGGAGGTCGGATCGGAGGTCGGCGTCGTCAGGCGTGACATCCGCCTGACCAGCGACGAACTGCAGCAGCTCCGCAAGGAGTTCGAGAACTACGTGCAGCAGGCCACCCGCACCGCCGCCGTGCAGCAGTCGGAGGTCCGGGTCGGCAACCTGAAGAGCCAGCTCGACCGCGAGTTCGGGCACCACTCCATCGTGCGGCGCACCTCAGTGGGCCTCCTCCAGGCCTTCGACATCGGCAACGTGTCCAACACGACTGCCACGTCGGTCGCCGAGGAGCTGATGATCCAGACACCTCGGTACTGGCTCGCGCCCGTACTCGTGGCCCTCGCCGCCTGGTCCCACGACAACGAGGAAATGGCCGAGAAGTCTGTCCAGGAGGCGTACTCACGGGACAAGAACAAGACCAGCCTGTTCTTCGCGCTCGTGCTCAGGAGGCAGGGACGGCAGGAGGCCGCGGTGCGGTGGCTGCGGCACTACCTCACCTCCCTCGACCCGGCCGCCCTGACCCGCGAGTTCGCCATCATCCTCGAGGCCACCTCACACGACGCGTTCGGCACCTCCGGACAGGCGGTGCTGAGTGAGGTCATGGACACCTGGCGAGAAGAGTTGCGGAGCCGGCAGGAGATCGTCGAGTCCCAGATCCAGCAGTGGGCCGGAGAGATCGGCATGCACCGCCAGATCCTCGCCCGCTCGGCCTATCCCACCCTCGAAACCCTGGCCTCGGAGTGGACGTGGATCAAGCGCCAACTCGAGTCCGCGTCCGCGCTTCCGGAGGTGATCGACAAGTACGAGGCGATCCGAGAGTTCGACTCCCCCCTTCCCCGCGTCCTTGAGGACCTGCTGGACGACATCCTCGACCGGCTGGTCACCGACTATGACGAGGAGGAACTGCCACTGCGCCGCGAGGTGGTCTTCCACGAGGCCGTCGTGGAAGAGGCCGGAGATCTCGACCGTGCCCGGGCGCGTGCCGACCTGGTGCAGGAGGCGCTCGAGGAGACCACCGACGTGGTGTCCCTCCAGACGAGCGCCGCAATCCACCCCGAGACCATCGGCGTGAGCACCCAGACGCAGCGCATCGCCATCGGGCTCGGGCAGGACGACTTCCGGACCGCGGTGGGACGGTACTGCGCCGCGTACCGCGGAGAGGCCATCTCCACCGTCACCTACACCTTCGGGTCCGGCCACTCCAACTACGCGAAGACCTACGGCTTCAAGGGGTGTTCGGTCCGCTCCGACACCCCGGAGGAGACGGGCATCGACCGCATCACGCAGACATGGATGGACACCCTGCGCGAGCACATCCAGAACATCTCGTTCAAGAACTCCTGGTACACCAAGCCCTCGATCATCGCCGGTGCCATCGCCCTCCTCCTGCTGCTCATCCCCGCCTTCCGCGTGGCCGGAGTGGTCGCGCTGATCATCGGCGCCGGCATCGTGTACTACCGAGGCGAGCAGGAGAAGAAGAGGTGCGCGCAGGCGGTGCGAGCGGTCGAGCAGGTCCGCCAGCAGGCGATCGACCACTCCATCTCCCTCTACCGGGACGCGAACGCACAACTCGTGGACGCGATGCTCGTCTACGAGGAACTGGATGCCCAGGAGTCCGACCTCCTGCGGCTCATCGAAACCTGGCCGACCGCGAAGAGCACGATCGAAGGAGCAGTCCTGTGAGCGAGAATGACACCACCCTCATGACCACGCCGGCCGAGGACGGCGCTCCGACCGTCGTCGTGCGCCGTCCACGCAGCAGCGGGAAGTTCGTCCCGCGGAGCACACCCACCCCCGATTCCGACGAGGTCATCATCGGGCGCAACCTGCTCACCTCACGAAACCGCGACGGCAAGGAGCAGACGCCGCGGGAGCGGCGGATCGCGGGCGACTTGCCGGCGTGGGAGCCGCTTCCACCCGGCGAGTTGTTCGTCAGGCGGGGCCGTCACTGACCGTGCACCCGAATCCCCGACTGCAGGGCTCCAGCCCGTACGAGACCTGGGTGATGACGATGCGGGCGTGGGAGGCCGACCCGACCACCCCGCTCGATCACCTTCCCGTCCTGACGGACGAGACGTTCACGCCGGAGACCTTCTCCCGCCTCTTCGCACACGTGCTGAAGGCCATGCAGGCGGTCTCGGACCGGTGGCAGCATCTGCTCGTGCAGGCGTGGGCGACGTCGTCGAACTCCTTCGAGTTGGGGCGCGAACTCGTCCAGTTGCGAGCGACCCTCTCGCGCCGGCTGCAACTGGCAGGACACCCGTCGCTCCCGGAGAAGGCTCGCGAGATCCTGCTTCGGGACACTCGGGCGGCGATCTCGAGGTACCAGCGGGACCTCGAGGACAACGTCCGACGCCTCCACTCCTCGGGACACGTGGACCGCAAGGAACTCGACCGGATGCTCATGGTGGTTCGGGAGAACTCGTTCGAAGGCCTCCTGACCTACAACGTCAGCCACGACGGGAGCCGGGCCATGGCCGCTCCGCTGCCGCCCCCGGGACCGCACCACCACGAGCCCACCACCATCCGCGCCACCAGGTGGGACCACCGCCGCGTGGTTCCCCTCCCCTCCGAAGAGAGCCAGACCCCCTGATGCCAAACCAGGCCGAGACCCAAGAGATCGTCCACCGCTACCTGAGCGCGCGGGTGCCGCTCATCGTCATCCGCTCGATCGAGCCGAACCGGGCGATGAGCATCCTCACCTCCTGCGCGTCACGGCTGCGCTCGATGTCCTACTACGAGCACTCCCGCACCGAAGGCCTGCGGGAGCTGCTGAGTGGCCACAACCTGGTGGACGAGACCTCATTGACGGTGGCGCTCGAGCACGCGCGCACCACCTTCAAGTCCAGGACGAACGTCAACTTCGTGTTCACGGACGTCGAGGACCTCGACCAGGAGAGTTCCACCTCACGGCACTTCGCCGAGATGGTGCGACTGGCGGAATCGCGGCAGGGAACGATCGTCCTGGTTGTCTCGAACCCCGTCTGGAACGGTCTCGGGCGGCTCGGGATGAGCGTGGTGCTCGACCTGCCCACCACGGACGAGCTCGCGGAGGTCCTCGGCGGCATGGTGGATGACCACCGGGGAGTGGTGCAGATCGAGTGGCAGTACGACGAGTTGCGGCGCGCGGCGGAGATCCTCTCGGGCATCACCGAGATGGAGGCAATCAACGTGCTCGCCACCATGCTGGCAAAGGGGAGTCTCCACAACTCGGACCTCGCGGAACTCTCCACCTTCAAGGACCGCATCTTCGGGGACCTGAACGGGGTCGAGCGCGTCCGGTTGAAGGAGGACTACAAGACGGGAGGTCTCCGCAACCTGCGGAAGTGGTTGGTGCACCGCGAGGTGCTCATGAACTCCGACCTGTCGCACACCACGCTGCGCCCCCCGAAGGGGGTGCTCCTGGTGGGCGTGCCGGGCTGCGGGAAGTCGCTCTCCGCCAAGGCGATCGCCTCCGAGTGGCGGCTCCCGCTGTACCGGCTGGACATGTCCGGGGTCCTCGGCATGTACGTCGGCCAATCGGAGAGCCGCCTGCGCGAGGCGCTCGAGACCGCCGACCGGGTGGCACCCTGCGTCCTCTGGATCGACGAGATCGAGAAGGCACTGGCGACGGGTCCCGGGGATTCCGGGACCTCACGCCGGCTGATCGGGCAGTTCCTCTTCTGGCTGCAGGAATCGACCGCCAAGGTCTTCCTCGTGGCGACCTCCAACGACGTCAGTTCTCTGCCCCCCGAACTCCTCCGGAAGGGCCGGTTCGACGAGATGTTCTTCGTTGACCTCCCCGATGAGGCCGACCGCGAGGAGATCCTCCGGATGTACTTCGAGAAGTACCTCCGGTACGACGTCCCACCGGACCTCATGCGCCGCCTCGTGGAGGCCTCGGCAGGCTTCTCCGGCGCGGACATCGAGTCAACCGTGCACGACATGGAGGCGTCCCGGTTCGCCACTGGTCGGACCGGCCTCCCATCCGACGCCGAGTTGATGGCGTACTTCCAGAACGTCGTGCCCTTCAGCCAGACCAACGCCGAGGAGGTCGCCGCGATCCGGCAGTGGGGTCTCAGCCGCTGCGTGCCGGCTGGGAGCGCGCCGGCCGGAGGAACCCCTGGCACCAGCACGAGCCGCCGTGTCGTGATCGTGTAGGAGGCTCTCATGGGAATCTGCGAACGGTGCGGCGCCACGGTCACGGGAGACAGGTGCTCCCTGTGCGGGTCCACCAAGATCGTCACCCGCAACCTCCCGCCGGTGCGGCCACCGGCACCAGGCCCTGTCACCCCGCCGAGGGCGGTCACGCCGCCCGCGCCCACCACGCCTCCCCCACCACCAGTCATGACAGCCGCTCCGGTTCCGCCCCCACCGAGTGGGTCTCGCGATTCCGCCGGCACCTCGACGCCGGGCGGGGGCAGGCGTCCGTTGCTCGTCGTGGGAGGCCTCGCCGTACTCGCCGTCGCTGTGGGCGCGTTCGCCCTCAGTGGCGTCGGATCCGACGACGTCGCCACGCAACCGACGCAACCGGCCGCCAATGCGGTGGCGACAGTCCCGGCGGTCGCGGCCGAGCAGCCGGTTGTCGAGCCCACCCCCGCACCGTCTCCCGAGGTGACCGTGCCTGCGGCTCCTCAGCTCTCCGGCTGCTGGGACGTCGAGGCGGATGCAGCAGGACTGGCGAGCTACGCCGCAGCACTCGGCACTGCCGCGTCGAGCCCGGTTGCGATCAGCCAGTTCGACTCCAGCCTCGCCGCGATGGAGGGCACGTGCGGCGTGGTCTACACGACCGACGTCGCCGTCTCCGTGGCGCGTCAGCCGGGCATTCCGGGTGGGATCCAGGAGGCGGCCGACTCGTACGTGGCCGCCCGGGTCCGATTCCCCGCACCGGACGGCTCACTGGTACGGCAGCGGATCGACTCGCCCGAGAAGAACATCTCCTGCGAACTGGAGGAGTCCTCGGTGGGCTGCTCGATCCTCGAGCGGAGCTACCCGGTTGCGGAGGACTGCCCGGACAGGCTGTTCTCGGCGGTCCTCGTCAACGGGGACGCGGAGAAGGCCTGCGGCACCCAATGGCTGGGTGAGGTGGGCGACGACTTCTACCACATCGACTACGGCGAGACCGTGCAGTTCGGCTTCATGGCGTGCACCGTCGAGGCGGACGGGCCGCGCCGCGGGATGACCTGCTGGGACACCCGCACGGGGCACTCGCTCCGGCTTTCGCGCGCGTTGTTCCAGATCGACAACACGCTGTAGGGGACGGGATCTCCGGCGGTCAGGCCTTCGGCTTCCAGAGCCGGGGACCTGCAGCCGGGGGCGGCGGTCGGGTGTCGGAGTAGAGCGGCTTGGCGATGGGTTCGCCAACCATCTCGTCACGTGTCTTCAGCGCCTCGGCGTAGGTGTCGAAACCTGTGTGGACACCCTCCACCAACCTGACTCCTGCATCCTTGACGCCGGCATCCAGGGGCAGCGCGCTCATGATGGCGGGCGGGACGTCACCCCCGGACAGTGCCACGATGACCACCGTCCCACCGGCCACGGCGACCGTCTTGACGCCGCCGACCACTGATCGGACTGCGCCCCCGAAACCGCCGGAACCACCCGCGAGCCGCTTGGCGAAGGCGTCGGCCTTCGAATCGAACCTTGCCAGCGCTTCGTCCGCCGCCCGGCACCGGCGCTCGGCCTCGGCGAGTGCGGCGACGACGGCGGAGCCCGACTGGCCGCCGTGGCGCGGCACCGACTGGCCGAGCGATCGGGCGAGCCTCGCTGCCTCGGCGAGTTCGCGGCGCGTGGGCCCGGCGGCATCCCCGACCGCGCGAACGCCCTCTGCCAGCCGCTGGAGGTCAGACGCCATGGCTGCTACTTCGCCTTTCCCTTGGACTTGCGGGCCGCCTCGCGCTGCGCGGCCTCAGCCGCCGCTCGACGTGCCGCCTGTGCGGCCCGGGCGTACGACTGTGCAGCCTGCCGAGCACGTGCAGCAGCTTGTTGGGTGAGGTCGAGCATGGCCCGGTCCTCCCCGGACGCGGTGCCACCGATCTGCTGCGAGACCGCGGCGCCGAGGGAGCCGAGGCGGCGCGCCACCTCGGTCATCGAGGACGCAGACTGCTGAGCCCGGCGCGCGATGCTCTCGAATTCCTGGGCGGACACGGTCCCGCTACAACGACTGCCCGTAGCTCGAGGCGATCCTCGAAGCATTGGCGAGCGCGGCAGTCGCCTGCTTCACGGCCTTGGAGGCCTGTTGCAGCGCTGCCACGACCTCCTGGTCCTTGCGCTGCGCGCTGCCACCGATGGCCGCCTGCACCTGCTGCGTCTGCTGCCCGAACTGCTTCTCGAACTGAGCCAGGTTCGACCCGGTCCTCTTCGCAGATTCGGCAAGACCGTTGACCGTCTGCTTGAGCTGGTTCAATTGCGACACGTCCGCACTCCTTCCACGCCTATGACCGTGGCATCATGGCACTAATGACGTCCCAAACAGCATCTCAGCCACAGGCCGGACAGGACGGTCGAGGGTTCGTGAATTGAAGGCCCACCAGTTTTCGGATTGATAGTCTGTCCCCAGAGATGCATTCGCCGCCGGCAGCACCCAATCGGGCCTCCTGCGAGTTCCCTAGTCCCGCGGTTGCTCGCAACCTGCCGCCGGGGAAGGAAGGGGTAATGGTGCCAGAGTCGTGGGCCGCGGAGGCCGAACTCGCTCTCCGAGCGGCCCAAGCAGCCTCGAGGCACGCTCAGGAACGACGGGACTCCCTACAGGTCGTCTCAATCGCCGCGCACGATGTCAAGCTCGAACAAGATATTGAATGCCAGCGGGTTGCTGCTGACCTGATTCGAGCCTCTCGTCCAACCCACACGATCCTCGGCGAAGAACCGGGCAGCGATGTCGAGCAGTCAACACACTCTTGGCTGATCGATCCCATTGATGGAACCTTCAATTACTCCCGAGGACTTCCCTACTGGTGCACGTCCGTAGCTCTGCGGAGCGCCGGTCACACCGTCGCCGGCGCAGTAGTGGCGCCAGAGTTGGGACTCACCTTCACTGCCACCTCCACCGGGCCAAGCTCGGTCAACGGTCGCGTCCTCCCCCCGATCGCGACAAGAGAGCCGCAGTTCGCGTCTTTGCACATTTCTCTGTCGGACGCTCCCGAAGCGGGAGATTTCCTTTCACTTGCTGCATCGAGATTCCAGAAGATCCGACTCATGGGATCCATCGCACTAGATCTCTGTTTCGTGGCGCTGGGTGCAGCCGATGCGATGGTCGCTCTCCGCGCCTTCCCCTGGGACTCTGAGGCAGGCCTGCTCATAGCCGGTAGGGTGGGAGCCCGTACCGTCGTCATCGATCGCCCAAAGGGTCAAGTCCTTCTCTGCGGTAGCGCCAAGCTCTTGACCCTCCTACGAGAGTTCCCGTTCGGCGTGATGCCAGAATGACGCAGGTCGTCTTCATCAGCCACTCGAGCATGGACGCGGAGACGGCCCGAGAACTGGCGGATGCGCTCCGGTCGCGCGGGATGGATCCGTGGCTCGCGTCGGAGAGGGTGACGCCGGGAGGATACTACGCGTCCGAGATCACCCGAGCCATCGCGCAAGCGGACGCTGTCGTTGTCCTGCTCTCACGGGCGTCCATCACCTCTCCACAGGTGAAGCGGGAGGTGGACAGCGCTGTCTCCGCCGACCGACCCTTGATTCCTCTGGACCTGCACGGCATCCGGACTCTCTCAGAGCTACCCGACGAGTGGCAGTACCTGCTGCGACTCACGCAATGGCACCGTCACACTCACGCCTCGGACACCGCGCATCATCTGGAACGGATACTTCTCGGTGAAGCCTCCTCGGGGCCCACCGTCCGAGCCAGTGCACCTCGCGCAGAACCCGCAACGGTGACGATCGCCGACAGCAACCTGCTCGTGGTGAAGGCGTTCCTACTCGCATCGCGTCTGGCCAACGAACTAGGCGCTCTGGGTGCCGCGCCTCACATGGTCAACGCCCCCTGGTCCAGCAACCTATTGGACCGGGCGGTCGACGGCGAGCTCGACTTCCTGATCTACAACGAAGTCGCTGCACGCAGCTTCGCTGAAAGGCACCCTGACGAACTTGTCGTCGTTGCACACGCCGGTCATTCGATGGGGGGCAACAACTTCGGAGTTCTCGTCAGCAACGATTCACGGTGGCGAGATGTGGATCTGGGAACGCTGGGAACGCTTCTGGATCACGGTGTCCGCATCTACCTCGGGCTAAACAGCGACCGGGCTCGCAACTTCTCGCTTGCGACCGGGCTGACGTTGCTCGAATTGCGGGAGCGCGGAGTCGTGGTAGTGAACGCAGGCGAACCGGGCCTTGAGATCCTGGCGAGCGATCCCGACGCCATCATCGTCACCGGTCAGAACGCGCGGTTCGAAGCTCGCTTGAGCGGCGCGGCGTACGAGGTGGGAGGCTTTGAGAGGCTGCCACCTCAGACTCGAAAATCCCTTCGCCAAGGGTCCTCAAATGTCCTGCTCGCTCGACTTGAGACCGCCAACCAACTAGGACTTGATCTCCCTAGTCTTGGGGCCCGTGTCAAGCGGAATGCCGCTGAGTGCTGGGCAGACGACTCCGAGTTTGAGTCGCTAGTGAGTACGTTGGCTGGATGCTGCGACTTCCAGTTCGCGCGTCGACAAGATCGAATCTTGATCACAAAGCACGTCCTGTACGAGACATACCGGGCAGGTGAACCAGTCCTGTGAGTGCACTGCGATACCTCGTGGTCGGGAGTTTCAACCTCGACACGGTGATCCGGCTCAGATCCTTTCCGCCACCGCACTCGAAGGTCCAGGCTGAGGAGATCTGGCGAGGCCCAGGCGGGTCTGCGGCCATCACCGCCGCCTGGCTCGCTCGACAGGGCTCCGCGGTATCTCTCGTCGCGGCGTCAGGGGGAGATCACGAGGCGCACGAGGCGATTGGGCGACTCACGGCTACCGGAGTCAACTGCCGGTTCGTGACAACCACCAGCCCTGAGTCATCGAGAGCCTACTCACTTGTCACCGAGACAGAGAAGAGGATCATCACACGCCCGTCCGGTCAGCGGCTCCCAGCCCTAAAGTCAGCCGAAGAGGTCCTACACGAGTTCGACGCCGTTCACATCGCGTCGGCAGCCAGCCCGGAACTAATGGCGTTCGCTACCACCTGCAGAGAGAGACGTATCCCCTTCAGCGTCGAACTCGCAGGGCGCCGAATGCCGGAAATCACATGCATGGCGGAACGCACCTTCTTGAATTCAGATGAACTCAGCCTCCTCTTTCCGTCGGGATGGAGTGACTTCCGGACGGACGTAGGGGGCACGCTCGTCGCTCGCAATGGGCGCCTAGTCGTCACCCGCGGTCGTATCGGGGCATCCGAACACGGCGAAGACCTGACGGTGACGGCGCCGACCGTGGCTGTGACCTCCGTCGACCGTACCGGGGGAGGAGACGCGTTCAACGCCGGATACCTCTACGAGTGGCAGACCGGCGGGACGCCGGAGGAGTGCCTTCAGGCCGGGCTACGATTGGCGACATCGGCAATCACCAGAATGGGGGGCCTACCGTGACACTGACAGGCATCGCGCTTCTTCCGCGAGACGACCTTCGCGAAGCACTGGTGGAGTTCCGAGCTCGCCATTCGAGTTCGATCGCCGGACCCGAACTCGGCCTTGAAGTCAACCTGCCGCACATGTCGATCCTGCAGTGCCCGTTCACCGACGGTCTGGATCACCAGTTGGTAGTCGACGTGTTGGCAGACAGAGTCCTCAGCAGCCGGACACCGCTTCGTTTCGCAGGACTCAGCTATCAACCGCGAGCGTGGATCTTCGCGGACCTGGAGAAGCCCAGATGGCTGGTGGATCTACAACGGACCGCCCTCGCACTCAGCCAAGCCCATATCGACCTCTCATCAATCGGCAACCGAGCCGGCGACGAATTGACCCCCGCGGAGGTCGAGAGCTACCGCACCTATGGGTACAGGTATGTAGGAGACGCCTTCCGACCGCACATCACCTTGGGTCGGACCCCGGACCGCGCCGAGAATCTCGCTGCTGGCCTTGCAGCCGAATTCTGGAGCGAATTCGCAGATTCCGAGGTGACCTTCAGTTCAGTGGTGTTCTACGAAGCTGGGGAGTCAGGCGTGCTCGCACGCCGGCTGGCCGAACGTCAGATCTGAGGTTCTCAGCCTGAATGAGAACCGGCCGATTCAGAGTTCATCGGCGTGACTCGGGTCCGGAATGTGGTCTGGGCAGGCAGCCAACTGAATCTCCGGGAATGCTGGATCCATATTCCGCCCCGGGGAGGAGCGCGAGGAAGCGATGAGCGGACCAAAGGGCTACGGCTACACGGTGGTCTCGGCGGAGGAACTCGCCCGGAGGGAGGCCGAGAGCGCTCGCAACGCCCTCATGGCCGCGCAGAGCCGCCTTCGAGAACTCCGGACACGTGCCACCGGGTTGAGAATCCAGGCCTCCGTCCCCGAAGCGCAGGCGCGCGTTCCCGCCGGCGCCACCGCCGCCGAGATCCGCGCCGTCATCGCGACCGTCGAGCAGGCCCACAGCCGCCTCGAGGCGGCGATGCGGGAACGCCGCCAGGAGCTGGCCCGCGCCGAGCTGGCCCGCGCCGTCGGGCAGCTGGACCTGTCGCAACTCGGCACGGTCACCTCCATGCCGCGGTCCACCAAGGCCCGAGTCCAGCGCAGCACCCAGGACCACCGAACCGCCCAGGACCACCGCGATGCCCAGGACCACCGCGATGCCGAGCGGCAGCGGACCGAGCAACTCCGGGCACGCCTCATCAAGGCGACGGACGCGGCCAGGGTGCTCGGCGACTCCGAGCTCACGCGGATCGGCACGCTCGCGGCTGCGGTGTCCGCCACGCTGGAGGGCGCCACGGATGCCGGGCTCCCCCCGGCCCTGGCGGTCAGCCGACTGGAGGCCGCCGTCGTCGACGCCGTGACCGCCCAGCGGCAGCGGGACGCGAACGACCGCCGGCGCGCCACGATCGCGGTGGCGAACGCGGACCTGGCCGGCAGCGCCGCCGAGGAGATCCGCGAACGGCTCGCCGCCGCCACGACCCCGGAGGACTTCAGCCGCGTCGAGGCGGAGTTCGCGGCACTGCGGGAGGAGGTCCGCGCCGAGGCCGACCGTGCGTTCGTGCTCGCCACCTCGCTCGCGGTGCTCCGGGAGATGGGCTACCAGGTGAGCGAGACGCTGTCGGGCGGGCGGGCCCCCACCCTGACCGTCAGCGACGTCCACTGGCCGAGCCACCGGCTCCGGATCGTCCTCGATCCCGATTCGGCCGCGCTGCACACCAGCCCGGTCGCGATCGCCCCCACCGATCCCCGCGATGACGTCCGCTTCGAGGAGTCCTCCTGCAGGGCGCTTGCCCGGTTCACCGAGAGCCTGCGGGCCCGAGGGGTCGCCACCACCCTGGACCGGCACCGCGCTCCCGGTGAGGTGGCCCTACTGCACGAGCACGCCGCCACGGCCAGCGGCCACACAGTCAGCGGCCACACAGCACGCCCACGCGAGCGCACGCTGGGAGACCGGTGATGCGTGACCTCTCCGAACACCCGATCTGGCTGAGGGACATCGACGCCGCACTACCCGTGACTGCGTCGTTCGTGGTCAGCGGGAACATCCGCGACCTGTACCTCCTCCCGCACTCGAGCCGGCCCAAGGACGCCTACGCGGCACTGTGGGACACCCTGCGGCGCAGCGGCTTCGAGGCGATCGTGCTGCACACGCCGAGCGCCCTGCGGGTCCTCCCTCTCGGCGATTCGGCGGCGATGGAGGCGGCCTGCCAGGTCCTGGGCACCAAGGAGGAGGACTTCGACGCCCCCGTCGGCCCGGATGAGCTCGCACGCCACGTCCGCAGCGTCCTCGGGACGTCCGCACGGCGCGTGGCGCTCGTGGTCGACTACGTGTCCCAGTGGAACACCAGCGGCGAGTCGGTGGCCCCCGCGGACCTCGCGCTCTTCCGCACCGCCCTCGAATCCATCCACGCGGCGCACTCGTTCCGGTACGGCAGCGCACGCCGGTCCGCGCTGTACAACCCCCTCATCTGGCTGGTGGACCGGCCCGCCGACCTCCCGGAGTGGCTGGTGGGCGGCTCCGACCTGATCCGCCAGGTCCCGATCCCCTCCCCCGACCTCGACGACCGGCTGGACCTCACGCGCCGGCTCACGGCCGGCATGTCCCCCGACGGCGCCGCCGCCGAGGCGGGTGCGCGCCGGTTCGCCGAGCTCACCGAGGGCATGACGCTGCGGTCCCTCCTCGAGATCCGGCAGCTCTCGATGGACCAGGAGATCGGCCTCGACCACATCGACGACGCCGTGCGCGCCTTCCGGATCGGCGTGGTGACCAACCCGTGGGCGCGCCGGGAGCTCCAGCAGCGGATCCGCGACGGCGCCGCCCACCTCACCCGGCGCGTCAAGGGCCAGGACCGCGCCGTCCGTCACGCGTTGGACATCCTGCTCCGGTCCACCACGGGCATGACGGGGGCGGAGACCGGCCGGCCGGTCAGCGGCCCGCGCGGCATCCTCTTCTTCGCCGGGCCCACCGGCGTGGGCAAGACGGAACTCGCCAAGGCCATCACGGCCCTCGTGTTCGGGGACGAGCGCGCCTACATCCGTTTCGACATGAGCGAGTTCGCCTCGGAGCACACCGAGGCCCGGCTCATCGGGTCCCCACCCGGCTACGTCGGCCACGGGCAGGGCGGCGAGCTGACCAACGCGGTGCGGCAGAAGCCCTTCGCGCTCATCCTCTTCGACGAGATCGAGAAGGCCCACCCCCGCATCCTGGACAAGTTCCTCCAGATCCTCAGCGACGGCCGCCTCACCGACGGCAGCGGCGCCACCGTGCACTTCAGCGAGTCCCTCATCGTGTTCACCTCGAACCTGGGCGTGCCCCCGGTCCCCGACGGGGAGGAGCCGCCGCGCGGCCGCGAGCTCGAGGAGACGGTGCAGGCCGCCATCACGGACGCCTTCGAGCACGACCTCCACCGCCCGGAACTCCTGGGGCGGATCGGGGACAACATCGTGGTCTTCGACTACATCAGCCCCGACATCGCGCGCGTCCTCGCCTCGGACTTCATCGACAACATCCTCGCCCGTGCCCACCAGACCCGGGAGGTCAGGCTCCGGATCACCGACGACGTCCGGGCGCACCTGGTCGAGGAGGCGATCGCCGACCTCTCCAAGGGCGGCCGGGGCATCGGCCGGAACCTCGAGCGGATCCTCGTGAACCCGTTGGCTCGCGCCCTGTTCGACCTCGAACCCGGCCGGTCGGCCACCATCACGGACGTCAGGCGGGAGGAGGCCGGGTGGTACACGGTGAGCCTCGCCTGACCCTCCGCGTCGCCCGCGTGATGTCCCCCGTGACCGTGCTGGGACCGGGACGGCGGGTGGTCCTGTGGGTGCAGGGCTGCGGCATCGGGTGCCCGGGGTGTGCCTCCGTGGACACCTGGGATCCCGACGGCGGCACGCGCCTCGACGTCGTCGCCCTCGTCGGCCAGATCGGTGACCTCATCGGCCGGGACGGACTCGACGGCCTCACCATCACCGGGGGCGAGCCGACCGACCAGGGCGAGCCGCTGCACGAGCTCGTCACGCTGCTGCGGGCGCGCCGCCCCGACCTCGACGTCCTCGTCTTCACCGGACGCACGCACCGGGTGGCCGCGCGGCGGGCGCCCCGCCTCCTCGAGGCCACCGACTGCGTGGTCGCCGGTCCGTACCGGCGGGACCTGCCGCCGAACGGGCCCCTGGTCGCGTCCGCCAACCAGACCGTCCACCTCAGGTCCGGCGCGGCGCGGGAACGCTACGCGGCCCTGCTGGAGGACTCGCTGGCGCCCGGGCTCCAGGTGTGCGTCGAGGACGGTGAGATCCTGCTCGTGGGGTTGCCCCGGGCCGGGGACCTGGATCGGTTCGAGGCCGGCCTCGCCGCGGCGGGGGTTCGACTGGAGGGAGTGACGTGGCGACCATGATGCGACACGGGTGCGGCACGGTGGTGGATGCCGACGAGATCCTCTGCCCGGGCTGTGGCGGAGCGGTCACCGAGGAGACGCTGAGCCCGCTCGAGGAGGCGGCGACCACGGTCCTGCCTGCCGGCGCCGCTGCCCCTCCCCCCGCGGTTGGCCCGAGCGAGGGAGAGCGGCTCTGCCCCACCGAGTGGTGCCGCCGTCCCCTGCTCCCCGGGGCGACCGTTTGCGACGGCTGCCACCGTCCCGTCCCGCCCGCCACCCCGCAGCCAGGCCCAGGACCGTCCGTGCCGGCGCCCACCGGACGGCCCGCCCTCGCCACCGCGACGTACGCGCTCGTCCTGCCCGGGGCGGTGCGGCTCGTCCTCCGTGCCGGCGAGACGCTCGAGTTGGGGCGTGAGGCGGGCCCCGCCGTCGTCAGGGCCACGCTCGCCCCCCTCGACACGGTCTCGCGGCGCCACGCCAGCGTGACCGCCGCGCCGGACGGGGCGGTGGTACGCGACCTGAACTCCGCCAACGGCACGTTCGTGGACGATGTGGCCGTCTCGGCGGCGATCACCGTCCGGCCGCCCGTGGTGCTGCGGCTCGGGCAGACGGTCAGGATCGGTCTCGTGGAAGGGGAGGGGTCATGAGCGACGACGATCGGGGCGCACCGCCCACGCGAATCGAGGGCCGGGCGGCGGGCGCGCCCCCGACGCGGATCGAGCAGCAGGCGGGCGTCGCCCCGCCCACGCGGATCGAACCGCCCCGGGCTGCCGGTGCGCCGCCCACCCGGCACGAGGAACCCGTCCCACCGCCCGTCGGCGGCAGAGGTCGCGGCCGGACCCAGCGGCTGCCTGAGGAACTCGAGGAGCGGTTCGACTACCAGCATGACATCGGCTACGGCGCACAGGCCGCCGTCCTGTTGTGCCGTCAGCGTGATGACGGCCGACTCGTGGCCCTCAAGCTCTACCACCCGACCCCCGGCAGCGTGGGAGCCTCCGCAGCGCAGTCCCTCGCGGGAACGAGTGAGGACCACGTGACACCCATCCTCGACCATGGGTTGGCGGGTAAACGCCTGTGGGAGGTGCAGGAGTACTTCCCGCTCGGCTCCATCCGTGACCTCGCAGAGGAGGAGGGCCTGCCGCTCCCCGCTGAGGACGTCCTGGAGTTCGTGCGCGACCTTGCTGCAGCCCTCACCCACATCCACGACCTCGGCATCGTCCACCGCGACCTCAAGCCCGAGAACATCCTCGTCCGCACGCGCCGCCCGCTCGACTGCGTGATCGGGGACTTCGGGCTCGCCCGCGAACTCGTCGTCTCCCGGCACGTGGGATCCGTGGCGGGAACCTTCCCGTACTCGTCGCGCGAGGCCACGTATGGGAGCTACTCCCGAGCCTCCGACTGGTGGTCCCTCGGCGTGATCGCCCACGAACTACTGACCGGCCGGCACATGTTCACGGACAGTGACGGCACGTTCCTCCCCGAACCGGAGATCCGGGTCGCGCTGAACGAACGGACGTGGGCCGTGACGGGGGTGGCCGATCCCCGGTTCCAGCGATTGTTCGCAGGCCTGATCTGCGACGATGCCGAGCAGCGGTGGGGAGCCGAGCAGGTGGTCCAGTGGCTCGACGGCGGCGACCCCCCGCTCCCACGCGTGTCGAAGGTGGAGGCACCCGGCTCCGGTCGCCGGGCAGTGGCCCGGATGTTCTTCGAGGGCGAGCAGCACGCGACCCCGGCGGAACTCGCCACCGGCTTCCGCGAGCACTTCGACGCGGCCTGCGACGTGCTCGTGGGGGTCAGGCTCTCCGACCTGAGGGACTGGCTGCACCAGACGGAGATCGGGACCGACGCGGATGAACTGCTCGCCGAGACCCGGAGCGGGAACATCCCACCACAGCGGGCCATGGTGGAACTGCTGAACATCCTCGATCCGGAGTCTCCCCCCGTGTTCCAGGGCGCCGAACTCTCCCCGGCGGGACTCGCCGACCTGTGCCGGCGGGCCACCGCGGCCCAGGACGGTGCGGTCAGCACGGTCGTGGACCTCCGCCAGCAGCACATCCTCAGCGCTGCAGCCAAGCGTGCCCCCGATGCCGAGGACCTGGCGCGGGCCGATGCACGGCTCACCGCCCTCTGGAAGGCGGCGGACACCTTCCTCCAGGCCGCCGCTGGGGATACCGGACTTCGCCCGTGGGTGGGCGACGCGCGCCGGGCGCTGGAGGCCGTGCTCCTCTACGCCGCGCTGGTCGGGAAGGAATCTCCCCTCGTCGAGGGCGCCATCGACCTCGCCACCGAGGGTGCGGCCGAGTCCCCGGCCGTCCTCCGCAGCTGGTCCAACGCGCTGCGCCCGGGGGACGCGAGCGCACAGATGGTGGCGCGCGCCGCCGTCGTCATGGTGTTCACGCCGCTGGTCACGGCGGCCGCACGGGCCAGGGAGGCGGAGGAACGAGCCGCCGCCGCAAAGCGGGAGGAGGCCCAGCGGGCCGCCGCGCAGGCGGAGCAGGAACGGCAACGTGAACTCGCCCGGCAGGAGCGTGTCCAGGCGCGCTCGCGGGCGCGCCAGGATGCGGTCAGGCGATTGCGCAACCGGGCGATCGCCGCGACCGTGGTGGTCGGCGGGATGACCTTCTACTTGTACGGGGCGGGATTCGCCGTGCCGCAGACGCTGGTGACGCTGGGGATTCCCGCTCTCATGGGAGTCCTGCTGTCCGTGCTCGTGGACCTCGTGCTGCCCTCGCGTGCCGGGTCGGGTCTCTCTTGGATGACGGGGCTGACCCTCGGAGCACTCACCGTCATCGAGATCATCGCCTCCGAGGACTTCCGGTACGGGCTGTCCGCCCTTGCCTCCACCGTCGAGAACTCCCCGCGGGTACCTCTGGTCATGGCGCTCGGCTACGCGGCCGGCAGCGTGGTGGGAGCGCTGCTGGGGGCGGCTGGGCGGCCTGCCGGCCAGCGGGGCCCGGAGATCTCGGGCTGGGCTCGCACGGTCCCGTTCCTCGGGTTCGTGGCGGGGATGGCGCAACTCGGCCTGAACGCGGCGGGCATGCGGCTCTCCACCCCGCTGCCCGACTTCGCACCGGAGTTCGTGGGTGTGGTCAACCAGATCCCGGTCATCTCCTCGTTGGAGGGAACGCACGGGGCGGGCCTCGCCGTGGTCGGCGTGACGACGGCGGTCACCGGGCTCGTCCTGTTCGCCGGCGATGCCGTGCGCGCGCTCCCAAGGTGGTTCCGGGTCCTGGTGCTCCTGGTGGCGAACGCCTTGGGGGCTGTCACCCTGGTGTTCACCACACTGGCGGGATAGGAGAATCCGATGGATGTCAGGTACGCCGCTGTCACCAACGTTGGCAGTGTGAGGAGCGAGAACCAGGACGCGATCCTCATCGACGGCCTCGCCAGCACCCAGGATGTGCTGTACAGGGACAAGGGCGGCACCCGCGACGGTGACGCCCCGCTCGTCTTCGCGGTGTTCGACGGCATGGGGGGCCATGCCGGCGGGGGCACCGCATCGCGCATCGCGGCGATGGTGGTGGGGGCGGCACCCAGCCCCCGGACGGAGGCAGAGGTGGTGGAGCGGCTCCGTCGCGCCAACGCCCTCATCCTGGAGGAGACCCGGCTGCGGCCGGACCTCACCGGGATGGGGACAACCGCCGTCGTCGTCTCGGTGTCGGCGGACGGCTTCGTCGTCGCCAGCGTGGGCGATTCGGCCGTGTTCCGCGTGCTCGGGACGAGCCTCGGCGAGCTGACGGCACCCGACCGCGTCCCCGACCCCAGGCGCCCGGGCGCGTGGCTGCTGACCGCAGCCCTGGGGCCCAGCGCGTCGGTGACACCCCACACGGACGTCTACCCCGTGGCAGCGCCCACGCGGCTCGTGCTCGCCTCCGATGGGCTGACGGACGTGGTGGACAGGGGCGAACTCCGCCGCATCGCCACGGGGACGGATGACCCCGAAGCGGCCGCCCTCGCCCTGACGGCCGCGGTGCTGCGGGGAGGCGGTCCGGACAACGTCTCGGTCATCGTGCTCGACCTCGAATCAGGCCTCGATTAGGGGCACAACCGAAACCCGAGTCGAAGCATCGGTGAGTTGGCTACCGGCTGAACCGACTCAGTCGCGCATGAAGGACCAGAGATGCACCGGGGACGAGTCATTGATGTAGTCGATCAGTGGGGACCCGTCCCAGTCGGCGGTGAGACTGCCCTGGGAGATGATGGCGTACTTCGACCTGGCTGGGTTCCCCATGTAGTTGCCGGTGCTCAGAGCAGTCCGCACGGCATCCCACTCGGTGTTGATGGCGTCGTTTATCCGAGACGTCCCAGAGGGTTCCAATCCCCACGCGGTCAGTCCACCACCCCATGGTCCCTGTATGGCGGTGAGCATCAGAGTCTCGTCCTTGTCGAAGTAGAAGCCAACGTCGGAAACCTCAAGCTCCGTCCTGTCGAGGTCGAGGAGTTCGAGTACGTACGCGATCAACGTGTCGAGGGGCGCTTCCGTGGTGTACCAGGTGATGCTCTCACCCGCTCGTAAGTTGGCGACGTACATGCTGCGCGGGTGATCGTCTGGCAGGTTCGGGCTTTGCAGAATGCTCATTCCTTCACCCTAGAGCAATGACCAGAACCAGTGAATGTTCCTCGGCGAGGGTGACGTGAGAGAGCCACCCTACCGGGGATGACCTGGAAATTGGCGAACATCTTGCCAGGAACCGGTGCTGAAGCCTGGTTCGGAAACGCGCGCCCAAGTACTTGTGGTGGTCCACGTGGAGCTGCGACAATCGTGCTCCGCGAGACAACAAAGGAGTTTGGGATGTTCAAGGCCGAAGCGAAGAAGACACAGCAGGGCAACTACAACGTTGCCGGCACTTGTCGCAATGGGCACACCTCGTTCAAGAAGGCCGGAGACACCTCAACTGCCTACAAGTGCCCCTACTGCGGACACGACGTTCCCTGAGGCAAGCGTGCGCGCTGGCTGAACAGGGCTGGACTCCGACGATCTCGATCGACCGCCACGGATCGCCGGGAGGTCCACACAAGTCCGATCCGATAGGCCCCACGCAGCCACGGTCTGCGGGAGCAGAATCGGATGCACTTGGACGTCCCTGCACGGAGGTGACCCATGGCCGTCTTCATCAGCTATCACAACAGCCGCAGCGAGACCGTGGAACATGTGGTCCGGTATTTGCAACGGCACGGCATTGAGGCGTGGTACGCGCCGCGCAACATCCCGCCCGGCGCCACGTGGGACGAGGCAATCGTCTCCGCGATCCGGTCCTCCGAGGCACTGGTGCTGCTCTTCGACGCGTCTGCCGATGCCAGCAAGCAGATCAAGCGCGAGATCCACACCGCGGACGAGCACGGGATCCCCATCCGTTGGCTCCGCCTTGAACAGATCCAGCCGAGCGGTCTCGAGTTCTTCCTGGGCATGACCCAGTGGATCGACTGGCTGGATGCGAGGGACGAGGCCCTTGAGCAGCTTGTCGCTTCGCTTCCCAGCCGCAAGGACGCTCCCCCACCGATCCCAGTACACGTCCCGGTGGAACCCGAGGAGGAGGCGCCCGGTGAGGAAGCACGCGCCGAGGAAGCCGAGGAAGCCGGACCAGCCGGCGAGTCCGGCGGGGTGGACCGGGACGTCACCACGGAGCCGGTCTCGACGGCCCCGGTGCTGGCCCCCTACACCGAGTGGACACCGCATCCGCTGCCGCCGATGAACGAAGCGTCGTGGGACGACGTCGTGGACGGTCTCGTGGAGATCATCGGCGTCGAGGGACCGGTGCTCGCCCACCGCGTCTTCCAGCTCTACACCCGGGGCATGGGTGGCCATCGGATGGGGAGCACGACAACCGAGGAGCTCCAGTACGCACTCGAGCGCGGACTGCGCCAGGGCCGGATCGCGAAGGTCAAGGACTACCTCCGTGGCCAGCTGAACAAGACGCTCTACATCCCCGGCACTCCCCCGGCCGTGCCCCGGCAGCTCGGCCCCCGGCAACTGGCCGAGGTGCCCCGCTCCGAGATCCAGCAACTCGTGCGGAACCGCGGGCTCGAGTTCGACTCGCCCGACGTTCCCCGAGCGGTGCAGGAACAGCTCGGGTTGAAGCGGCTCACCGACAAGACCGTCGAATTCGTCAGCGAGTGCATGGAGTACCACCACCGGGTGTGACAGTCGGCCCCCCAACCGACGAGTCGGAGCGATCGATCTCCCACACGCCTCCGCGTTCAGGATCAGGGAGTCGCATGACGGCAGGGCGCCGTCAAGTAGTCTCGCAGTTGGCGGCGGACGTGCTGCAACCCCCTGGGTTTGGGAATCGGGATGACTCGGAGAACATGGATGGAAGCGCCGACGACCGCTGATGCCGTGGAGACGTTCTTTCGACGCGATGTCATCGGCGGAGTCATCCCGGGAATCCTGGTAATCACCGAATTCTGGTTGTTCGGCGTCGTGCTCTCTGGTGGAGATCCCAAGGCCGCTTTCAGTGGCACACTCGCCATCCTCCAAGGTGCCAATTTCGCCACCGGGGCAGTCCTCCTCGTGGGATTGGCCGCCGGTGGATGGGTCCTTGGTTGGACGGCCCGCAAGCTCGGCTTCGTCCTGATGGACCTCTCCGTGGTGAAGTGGGCTGCACGAAGGGTGAAATCCCTGCCCGCCACCACCCGGGACACGCTCCGACAGTTGAAGACCGAGGACCCCATCTCCTACCGGGCAATGACCACACGCCACGATTGGTGGCCGTTCGATCCGGAGTGCGTCGACGACGATCGGATGACGATCTTCCATCATGCGAAGCAGTGGCTCATCCGGAATGATCCCCAGAGCGCCGCACTGGACAAGGAAGCCACGATCAACGCGCTGGCTGGAGTCGCAGTCGCGGGGTTGGGAACTCTGCTGTTGGTGCACTGGGTTCCCCCGCTGCTCGTCGCCACTGCCGTGGCCTTTGCCATCCTGCTCATCGTGCTCGGAGCTCGCGAGCGCCGCTACGAGGAGATGGACGTGCTGCGCGCAATGATGTATTCCGTCACCTTCGAGGACCGGCCGGATACGACGACTCACCGAATCCCGTGGGGCCAGTTCGAGACCATCTTCAAGCCGATCATCAGGGCGGAACTGGACTGGGAGGCAGCAGCAGGTTCGTCTGTCTGGTTGGAGGTCCTCGATTCCCTGCCCGGAGATTGGCACACCGTGTGGTACCTCGTGGGGCGGGGAACCGAGTGGGGCCGGCTCGGGGCACACCACGAATCGAACGCGGTTCCCTTGACCGTGAGTGAGGCTGCTCGAGAGGTGGCGAGTGAATCGGGGCCACTGAAGGACTTTGACAAGGTCAGAGAGATCGCCGCAGCCTTCGCGAGCCACGGGAGCGCGGACCTGTTGCTCGCAGCCTGGCGAACGCGGACAGGTCGAACGATCATCCTGGACGGCAACCATCGCGTGGTTGCCGCAGCATTGGCCGGCGTTCCCGTCCGAACGGTCGCCATGGTGATCCGGGCTCCTGCCGACTGCACGGTACTCCCCGATCTGGTCCATCACTTGCCGGACCAGTCGCCTTGCCGCTAGGCGCTCCGGTGGCTCGAAAGTCCTCCGTTGCCGGGCCTCGTCGACGTCCGCGAGCTCGTGCGTCGTTATCAGCGAGCGCCATTCGGGATGCGCGCAGCCGACATGATTTCGGGGTCTGACAGGATGTCCCCAGACGATCTCGTCCGGCGAAGGGGCACGCGATGACCGACCAGTTCGAGCTGTTCATCTCCTACTCCCGCAGGGATGACGAGAACGGATGGGTGAAAGGCCTCCGGGATTTCATCCTCGCGGACCACCGGCGCTTCTCCTCCGAGCCGATGCGGATCTTCCTGGACCGGTCCGAGATCCACACCATGGATGACTGGCGTCACCGGATCCTCGGCGCGCTGCGCTCGTCGAGCGTGCTCCTCGTCTGCCAGTCGCCTCACTATTACGGGTCCGCCTACTGCCGGTGGGAGTTCGAGGAGTACCTGCGGATGCAGGCCCGTGTGCCCGTGGGGGGCGACCCGATCGCTGTCGTGTACTTCGTCGAGGTCCCCGGGGCGGACCCCACGATCGACCAGCGGTGGCGCGAGGAGATCGCCCGCCACCACCACGTCGACCTGCAACCGTGGTTCCCCCGCGGCACGGAGGCGCTCGAGGACGCCGACGTCGCCACCCGTCTCGCCCGGCTCGGCGAGGACGTCTGGGACCGGCTGTCGCGTACCCGCCGCGCCGCGTCGGTGCGGGGGAATGTGCGCCGTCCTTCGCCCACGTTCGTGGGCCGCCACGCAGAGGTACGGCGCCTCCACGAGCAGGTGGCGTTGGGGCAGGTGGGCGTGATCACCGCCCTGCACGGACTTGGCGGGCTGGGGAAGACCGAGCTGGCAGTGGCCTACGCGCACGCCTACGCGGACCAGTACCGGGGCGGGGCGTGGTCGGTGGCCGCGGAGGGCAAGACGGACCTGCTGGCCCTCATCGGGGAGCTCTCGACTGCGCCAGAGCTGGGCTACGCCCGCACGGCCGCGGACGAGGCGGATCTGCGGCTCGCGGGCCGGAACGTGCTCGCGCACCTGGAGCGTCTCGCCACGGATGGTGACGGATCCGACGGTGCCCACGCGCTGGTGATCGTGGACAACGTTGACCACCCCCAACTGCTCGCGGCGCGCCAGGTGGCGGAGTTGCCCAACCGGGACGCGGTGCGGGTGATCGCGACCACGCGCCTGGGCGCGGACCGGCTGGCGGCCCGGGCCTCGCTGGCGTTCGTGCCGGTGGACGCGCTGACACCCGATGACGCCCTCGAGCTGATCCGATGGCACCAACTCCCGCGCGATCCGGAGGGCCGCCACCCGGATTTCGTCTCGCAGGAGGAGGAGGCCGCGGCCAAGGAGATCGTGGAGCTGCTGGGAGGCTTCACCCTGGCGGTGGAACAGGTGGCGGTCTTCCTCGGGCTGCATCCCGAGATCGCGCCCTCCCGCTACCTGGGCTGGTTGCAGTCCGAAGGCCTCGCCCTCCCAGACCACCACAGCTCCGACGACGTGCGGGAAGCGTTGCTGCACCAGCAGGGCCTGCTGTCCGTGGTCCTGTCCTCCACCCTCGACGCGCTCGCCGCGCCAGACCGGTTCGCACTGCACGCCGCCGCGCACCTTCCCGCGGACGAGGTGCCATGGCCGTGGCTGGAGGCGCTCACCCGCGCACGGTTCCCAGAACTGGCCGCGGCTGCGGAGGGCCCGGACCCGTGGCTGGGCATACGCCGCCGGCTGGAGGGCCTGCGGTTCCTGACCCCGGGCGAGCACCCGGCGACCGCCCGGATGCACCGGATGGTGGCCGCCCACCTGCGCGCCACAGGGGGCGACGGCGCTGCCGAGGGCGCCGTGATCAGTCACCTCGCCGCGCGAGCACAGGCGTTGTCCCAACAAGGAACCATCGAGGCGTGGGAACCTGCCGCGCTCGCTCACGCGACCGTACTCCTCACCGCAGCCCACCCGGAACTCGCACGACCGGTCGGGAACTCGCTCCGACGGTTGGCCGGCTACGTCGTCGATGGTTCAGTGGAGACCCTCGCTCACGACCACCTCGCGCACTTCCGGAGCATGGCCGAGGCAATGCCCGGCAGCAGGGAGGCCGCCCGCGACTTGTCCGTCTCCCTGAGCAACGTCGCCTACCTGACCCAACCCACCGACCCGGCCGCCGCACTGGCCCTGTACACCGAGTCCTTGACGATCACCCGGGAACTGGCCAAGGCAATGCCCGGCAGCAGGGAGGCCGCCCGCGACGTGTCCGTCTCCCTGAGCAACGTCGCCTACCTGACCCAACCCACCGACCCGGCCGCCGCACTGGCCCTGTACACCGAGTCCTTGACGATCACCCAGGAACTGGCCAAGGCAATGCCCGGCAGCAGGGAGGCCGCCCGCGACGTCTCCATCTCCCTCAACAACGTCGCTCGCCTCACCCGGCACACCGACGCCATCAGAGCGCTGGCCGCGCAACAAGAGTCCCTTGTCATCCTTAGAGGGCTGACAGAGGCGATGCCCGGTGACTCGGACCTCGCCCGCAACATCTCCGTCTCCCTCGACAACGTCGCGGACCTGACCCAGCGCACCGACCCGGCTGCCGCCCTGGCCCTCTACCAAGAATCCCTCACCATACGCCGAGGCCTTGCGCAGGCCATGCCCGGCAACCTGGACCTCGCCCGAGACATCTCCGTCTCCCTCGACAACGTCGCAGACCTGACACAACGCACCGACCCGGCCGCCGCCCTGACCCTCTACCAGGAATCCCTCACCATCGCCCGGCGCCTGGCCGAGGCCACGCCCGGCAATCTGGATGCCGCCCGGGACGTGTCCGTCTCCCTGGACAGGGTCGCGGACCTAACCCAACGCACCGACCCGGCCACCGCCCTGACCCTCTACCAGGAATCCCTCACCATCGCCCGGCGCCTGGCCGAGGCCACGCCCGGCAACCTTGAGGCCCACAGCGATCTGGTGGTGAACCTGTTGAAGGTCGCCGCCCTCATCGAGGAAACCGCTGGCTCCACCGGCAGCTCGCCGCGCTCGGCGGTCCCACTCTGGACGGAAGCCTGTGCCCTCATGCGTGGCCTCGAGGCCCGTGGCCACCTTCCAGCAGGATGGGACAGATTCCTCCAGATCGCATGTGAGAAGGCCGACCGATGACAACCGCGCACAACGCGCACGAGGGTGAACGCCTCGCGGACGAGGCGACTCGATCCTTGGCCTTCCGCGATCCCAACGACCTCCCACTCCTCTACCGCTGCGCCGACACGTCGTCGATGCTCACCCAACGGCGGTTCTTCCGAGCCCTCCGGTTGCGGCTGGCAGGCTTGCTTGGCGCAGTCGTGGGTGCCGCTCTCACCTCGTTGACGGTGGCCGGCGTCAACGTCGGCGGGCTGATCGCCCTCGCCTCGTTCGCCGTCGCGCTCGCAGCGGAACTGTACGTGGCGATCATGCGCCCGGAGCGCGCCTGGTACGAGGGCCGTGCCGCCGCGGAGTCCGCGAAGACGCTGGCGTGGCGCTACATGGTGCGTGGGGAGTCGTTCGAGGACATCGACGATCCCCGAGCCGATCGCCTGTTCACCTCCGAACTCAGGGAGATCCTGCGGTGCATGGACCTCACGCTGGATGCCGCCGATTCCCGCGGCGCGCAGATCACCGACGCCATGCGGGCGGTCCGGGGCGCCGACTTCCCCACGAGGCGCACCCTCTACCTGGAGCAGCGCATCGAGGACCAGAAGGCCTGGTACAGCCGCAAGGAGAAGTTCAACGCGACCCGCGGCCACCAGTGGCTGGTCGCCACGATCACGCTCGAGATCCTCGGCCTGCTCGGCGGCGCCGTGTGGGCGTTCGGCAGCGTCTCGTTCGACTTCATCGGCGTGTTCGCGGCCCTCGCTGCCACCATCACCGCGTGGTCCCAGGCGAAGCAGCACCAGACCCTCGCCACGGCCTACGGGATCACGGCCCAGGAACTCGGGATGGTGCTGACGGAGGCTGAGAGCGTGACGAGTGAGGCCGACTGGGCGACATTCGTCGGCGAGTCCGAGGAGGCCATCTCGCGGGAGCACACGCTCTGGCGGGCCTCCCGGGGAATCCGGCCCCGGCCCGCGTGACGGGACCCCGGAAGCACTCAGCCAAGATCGCCGCCCTGAGACAATCCGGTTGAGGTGCAGCACCAACCTGGAGACTCACGTGATCGACGGTCGCTACGAACTGTTCATCTCCTACTCACGCAAGGACGACGCGAACGGCTGGGTCACCGGCCTGCGTGACCAGATCCTCACGGATCACCGCCGGCTCGCCTCGGACCCGATGCGGATCTTCCTGGACCTCGAGGAGATCCGTGACATGGACGACTGGCGCCACCGCGTCCTCGGCGCCCTCCGATCGTCGAGCGTGCTCCTCATCTGCCAGTCGCCGGACTACTACCGCTCACCCCACTGCAAGTGGGAGTTCGAGGAGTACCTGCGCAGGAAGGTGCCGGTGCGGCTGGGTGGTGATCCGATCGCCGTCGTGTACTTCGTCGAGGTCCCGGGGACGGACCCGGACCTCGACGAGCGCTGGCGTGACGAGGTGACCCGTCACCAGCACACCGACCTTGCGCCGTGGTTCCCCGCCGGCGCCCGGGCTCTCCAGGACGCCGAGGTCGCCGCCCGAATCGCACGTCTGGGTGACCAACTGTGGGAACGCGTGGGACGGGCACGACGAGCGGAGACGGTACGCGGCAACGTGCGCCGCCCGTCGACGACGTTCGTGGGCCGCCACGAGGAGTTGCGCCGCGTCCACGAACAGGTCGCGCTGAGCGAGGTGGGGGCGGTCACCGTCCTGCACGGGCTGGGAGGACTCGGGAAGACCGAACTCTCCGTGGCGTACGCGCACGTGTTCGCCGACCACTACCGGGGCGGCGCATGGACCGTCTCGGCCGAGGGCAGGACGGATCTCCTCGCGCTGATCGGCGAGCTCGCCAACGCCCCGGAGCTGCACTATGTCCGGACCGAGGCCGAACAAGCCGATCCGCGTCTCGCGGGACGCGGAGTGCTGGAGCAGTTGGTCCAGTCGGCCACCGCCCCTGATCCGGTCGACTCCTGGACGAGCGGCGGGCGCCACGCGCTCCTGATCCTGGACAACGTGGACAAGGCAGCGCTGCTGTCGAAGAGGCAACTCGCCGAGCTGCCCGCCGGTGACGCCGTGCGGGTCCTGGTGACGACACGGCTGGGGCCCAACCAGCTGCGCAACCGGACGACGATGACCTTCGTCCCCATCGATTCCCTCGCCCCGGACGACGCCCTCGAGCTGATTCGCTCGCACCAGCCTCCCAGGGACCCCGAGGGCGGGCGTCCTGACTTCACCTCTCCAGCCGAGGAGGCGGCAGCCCGGATGATCGTGAAGTTGCTCGGTGGATTCACCGTTGCCGTGGAACAGGTGGCCGTCCACCTGGGCCTGAACCCCGATGTGTCACCCTCCCGGTACCTGGCGCAGTTGCAGCGAGAGGGACTCGCCGTGCCGGACCCGAACAGCGCCACGGGAGTGCGTGAGGAGATGCACCACGACGGGCTCGCCGTCGTCCTGGACTCCACGATGGCCGGGCTCGACCCGCCAAGCCAGTTCGTGATGTGCGCCGCCTCGCTCCTCCCTCCCGACGGCGTACCCTGGCCCTGGCTCCGCGACCTCGCCGTGGCCGCGTTCCCCCATCTCGCTGCAGACGACGACGCCGGCCCGGACCCGTGGCTGCGGGTGCGGCGGACCCTCGAAGGGCTGCGACTGCTGACCCCGGCGGACTCGCCAGAGATCGCATGCATCCACCGACTCGTGGCCGCGCATCTGCGCCGGGCGGATGCGAGCTCGATTGCCTCCGACGCAGTGGCGAGTCACCTCGTCGACCGGGGATGGGAGATCTCGGCGGGCCGCATCGCGGGGGCCTGGGAGTGCACGGCCTTCACCCACGCCGCTCTCGCGCTGCTGGACGAGTTTCCGGAGATCACGAGGCCCGCGCGGCACGCGGTATCGAACCTCGCGCGCTACGTGACCGACAGTTCCGTCCGGACGCTCGCGGAACGGCTCCTGGACCGTGCCCGCGGGGAGGCTGCTGCCCGGCCGGGTGATCCTGACGCCGTCCGAGGGCTCGCCGTCGCGCTCGACAAGCTGGGGAACGTGCTGCGACGGATCGATCCGGACGCAGCACTCGGCCTCTACGCGGAGGCCCTCGAGATCGCCCGAGAGTTCCACGCGTTCACGAACGAGAGCCCCTGGGCGGCAAAGGATCTCGCCGTCTCCCTGGACAAGACGGGCAGCCTCCTCCGGCGCAGTGATCCTGCCGCGGCACTTGCCCTGCACGAGGAGTGCCTCGCCATCTCGAGGTCACTGGCCGACTCCAACCCCGGCGATCCCCAGGCTGCTCGCGACCTCTCGATCGCCCTGATCAAGGTGGGAGACCTGACGCGACATGCTGACGCCGTCGGCGCCCTCACGCTGTACGAGGAGGCGTTGGACCTCGCGCGCACCATCGCACGCGCCGAACTGGGCAGCCACGAGGCAGACCGCCACCTCTCGGTGGCCCTCAACAAGACCGGAAGCGTGATGCGGCAGTTCGACGCCGAGTCTGCCGCCGAGCTGTACGGCGAGTCCCTCGCCCTCTCCCGGCGTCTCGCCTTGGCCCGGCCCGGCAGCCGCGAGGCGGAACGCGACCTCTCCATCGCCTTGGACCGCGTGGCGAGCGTGAGCATCGATCCTGTCGAGGCCCTGGCACTCCTCCGGGAATCGCTCGCGATCCGCCGCAAGCTGGTCGAGTCCATGCCCCATGACCTCGAGGCGGCTCGAGACCTCTCCGTGTCCCTCGACCTCGTTGCCAACGCAATCCGGGATGACGATCCCGGCGCAGCATCCGCGCTGGACCGGGAAGCTCAGTCCATCCGGCAGCGGTTGGCCTCGGCGCTTCCGGCTCCACCCCGACCCCAACAGGACCGGGGCCGGCGCGGTCCGAGCCCAAGTCCGTACGGTGGCCTCTCTAACGACGTCTTCCTGACCCGGCCACCGGCCTTCATGGAGCCGCGGCCCCGGCTCCCGGAGCGCGCGCCACAGCCCGCTGAGAGGTCCTCATCGGCACCCACCGCGGAGCAGTTGAGCCTCGCGGCGAACCTGATCGGCACTGCGTCGCGCGCCGACGCCCAGGACGCTTCGGATTCCTCAGCAACCGGGACGATCGAGAGCCTCTGGAGTGGGGCATGCTCCATCCTCCGTGACCTCGACGAGCGCGGGCAGTTGCCACCGAGCATGCAGCCGCTCCTCGATCTGGCCCTCGAGAAGGCTGGTCATTGATGTGATGCTTTCGGAGCTCGAGGACCGCCGACGCCCCCGTTTGGGGGACATGCGGAGTAGCTCGACTGGTTGGGTCAGGCAAGCCCGCCATCGAGGCCGACCTGAAGCCGCTGCTCCAGAATCGCCACACGATCCTCGAAGGAAGCAAACGCCAATTCTGTGCTCAGCGAAAGCACTTCACCGTCCCGGGTGACAACCATCACCTCGGTCTCATCGGGGTTGAAGGCCGCGCCCCTGATCTCGCTGCCGGTCGGAGAGGTGATCAGTCGGGTCGAGTAGAGCGCAGTGTCGAAGAACCACAACTCCCCGCTTGCCCAGCCTGTCACGAGCACCGAGTCATCCAAACTCCACGTTGCGGTGCGCACATACGCGAGCTCGCGATCACCGACGGCAAAGATGCGACTGGTCGGCAGTGACGCCGCAGGATCCCGCAGGAGAGTCGCGCATCCGTAGTAGCCCTGACCGCCTACAAAGAAGCTTCCGTCATCGTGCGAAGACGCCAGCGTTGTGGTGCCAGTCGCACAAACCGAGACCCCCGTATTGACCCACTCCGGTTCCCCGGAGTCCGGAACGCGCAGTATCGACATCCCGGGAGCGACGGCCAGTATCGATCCGTCCTCGCGGCGCGCCACTGTGTCCATCCAGAAGGGGAGGACGATCGCCCGCGACCTTCCGGTGTCGAGATCGAATGTCCGGAGCGTGGAGTCACGACAAGGAAAGACCACGGTGGCGTCCTCGCCGGGGACGATCGACATGGGCATGCAGTCCTCGACAGGCCACGACCGCTCCAAGGTTCCGTCCAGCCCGACCACCGAGAGCGTACCGGCCCCGTTCTCGTCCACTCCGCCAACCACCCAATGCTCGTGCGCCCAGGCGACCTCATAGGCGTGGGCCACGCCAGGCAAGGGTTGCGGCGCCTCGACGTCTCTGCCCACGATCAGGGTGTAAGTCCCCTCACGGCCCACGGCGAGGACACGTGAGCCGTCCGGGCTGGCGGCGAGGTCCATGTACCACGAACCGGTCAGGGCGAGGGGTTCGCCCTCGAGACGCCATCGAGCGGTGATCGCGCCGGCTGTGGCCTCGACAGTACTCGCGTCCGCCCATCGCAGGGAGTCGACAGCGCCGTCCAGGCCACGCAACACCGTGATCGTGGTCCCTTGCGGGAGCCGGATCACCGAGACGCCCCCAGAGTCCGCGACGGCGAGACGGTCGCCGTCAACGGACACGGCGAGCGCAGTTACCGCCCCGCGAGCACGGATCGTAGTGAGACCTGCCGCGTCGCTGACCCGCACGGCGTGCGTGACGGCGTCATAGGACGCGGCAATTGACCCCTGCGAGATCTGGGCACCGTCAGGCAAGGGCTCAGCTGGCCGCGGTGGACTGCCGACAGGGTTGTCGATCGAGAAGGGCAGGTTCGTCTCCAGTCCCAACCTGAGCGCTTCCGCCATAGCCCAGGAACTGCCACGTTCCCGCGCGCTTGCGATGATCTCCTCCAGAGCCGGGTAAGGATCGCGAGCAAGATCGCCCATGACCGCGGACGGCACCGCCAACTCAGCAGCTCGCTCCTGGTCATGGACGTCCAGCTCATCCTGCAAGTCTCGCCCCACGTCGAATCCGACGTAGAGAAGCCACGTGAAGAGAGCAGCGATACCTCGCCGCAACCGAACCCGATTCGTGGCTCGCCTGCCCTGGAGGACGAAGTCCTTGGCAAGATCATCCAGCCCCGTGCCCTCCTGCGCGAGCGCACGGTAGACGCGCAGCACGCGCCCGGTCGGGAGGTGATGTCGCTGTCTCCCGGCGGACTGCCACCTGAAGCTGTCCCCAAGCAGTTGCGCGCGCATCATCTCGGCAGCGGTCAGCTGCTCATAGCGGTGCCGAATCCTCTCCTGCCAGTCATCCGGGGTCGTGGAATCGAGGTAGACGATTTCCTTGCCGAGCTCGCGCGCAAGCTGGAATTCCTTCTGACAGTTCGGGGACCCACGCCATGCTGGCGAGTCGACCACCAGCACGAGTTCGGCCTGTCTCACCGCCTTGGTGATCTCGTCGAACCACGGGACGGAGACTGGGATGGACGTCTGGTCGAGCCAAGGATCCAGGCCGACAGAACGAAGCCAATCGACTAGCGGAACAGCGAGTTCATGGTCGGTGCGCGAGTATGAGATGAAGACCGGGTTGGACATCAGCCGTCCTCACAGATGGAGACCCCGAGTTCCGTCAGGATTCGTGCGGGGATTGGTACTCCGATGTCCTCGGGGTAACAGGCCAGCTGTCGTTCAGTGACCGCGGCCACCAGAGCGCCAAGATTCTCTGAGCAACCTTGACAGAAGGGGACCTCCCACGTTGCGGTTGTCGTCGTTATCGTCGCCCTTCCACCCGTCAGCGCGATGTTGACCACCGGAGACTGATCTGGCGCCGTCCACCGTGCCGTGCTTCGCAGACTCCCGTCATCGTGCACGTCGGCGACAACTACGTCGCCCGCCGTGGTCCCTACCGCCACCGCGTCACTCGTCGCCGTCACCGCCACGGCGCTGAGGTGACCGACGAGACGCAACGCCGTCGGCGTCGACGCAGTGAGTCCCCCGGTGCGCGTATCCGCACCTGATAGGTCCCAAAGGTGCGCCGCCCCGTTCTGTGTGACTTCGAGTTGCCCCGCCATCGTGATCCGGGCTGCGAGCGGACCACCGACGATCTGGTTCTGTTGCTGGCCAGCGCCATCGGGTCCAGCCACGGGCCTGATCTCGTCCAGATTCCACAGCGCAAAGTCACTCACGTAGCCACAGACCAGCCAGCGCCCGTCGGGTGAGAGCGTCAGATCCTGCGCCGTGTCCTCCCGGCACGTCTCCGCCAGGGGAATCCCGCGGATAAGGTCGAACACCCGGGTGTGGTAGCCAACGGGAGTGTAGAGCAACTCGTTGCGGGAGGTGATAGTCATGCTGGCGAGCAGGTCCGGCACCCGAACGCCGGTCGGCGCGATTTCCGCGCCGTCAGCTGCCGCCCAGAGTTGCCCGTCCGCTCCGTGCACGACAACCCAGCCGTCTCCTCCCATCGCCGCCGTTGACAGGGGTCCGCTCACATCGGGGAAAGTCCTCAGCGGCACATCTCCCACCATGCTGGACAGCTCGAGCACTCCGTCGTCACTCCGGCGCAGCATGCGCACGTCACCCTCGACGAAGGCTGTGGCCAGGACCCCGTCATGCTTCTCCCCACCGCTGATCACGTCTTCGCCGAGGTCGAAGATGCGTACGCCGTCGGCAACCCGGACGACCAGGTGTGTGCCATTCCCGCTGACGTCGACGCCGTGCACTGGGTCGGTAAGACTCAGTTCGGAGCGTTCACCGGCACGGACAACCACCACCCGATGTTCGTCGGCAACCACCACCACCTCAGCGCCGTCGGAAGTTGAGAGGTAGTAGCCAGGGGAGTCGAGGATCCTCTCGTACCTGCTGGTCCTCGTCCGATCAGCGTCGGAGCCCCATAGCACCCCGCCGCCATCGATCCACCTGACGAAACCGTCATCGTCCACCGCGGTGTCGTTGATTGGCATACCGTCGGGGCTCACCTGGAAGCGGGCGTGCGCCCAAGGGTCCGACAGCATCCCGATCAACTTGTCAACGGTCGATTCGGGGGGAGTATCGCCGTGTCCCGTCATCACCACGATCAGCGCTGCGAGCTTCACCGCGTTGACAGCGGGTAACCCATCCGCGATGGGCGTGGAGGCGACCAGTTCGAGCTTGCTGCGGTCCTGTGCATAGCCGATCCAGTCCAGGACAGAGACCGCACCGATAGCAATCCCTATCGCGAAGAAGGCCCGGAAGATCCCGCGGCTGATAGCCCGTCTAGTCTGTGTCCGTGTTGCTATCCGTGAGGCCGCCATGTACTCGCCGAGGAGCGGGAAAGAGGTGTCTCCCCTGAGATGCCGAAGAGCGTCGACCGAGTCATGCAACTGGCGCCGGTTACTGATCAGGTCGGCAGCTTGGCGGCCCGCGAGATCCCACCCTTCGGCCCTGGCCACGAGCGCCTGCGCAACCCGGTAGCTGTGCAGGTCGGTGGAGCAAGCCTCAACCACCAGCTCCAACGCGCTGCGGGGGTCGTCGGCACTCCAGTGAATCCAGTTGAGCGACGCCAGGTCTGCTGGCACAGCATGGTCGTCCACCTGTGCGGCCAGGACTGGGACAAGGCGCGCGTCCGGGATCTCGGACATCGAGGGCAGCGAGAGTCCCGCGGCCAGAATTGCGGGCGAAAGCACGACCACCACAGCAGCATCCGAACGCGTCCACTCGCCGTATCTCACGAACACGCCCGCCCGCTGCAGGCCGGCACAGATCGCCAGTCCGACGGCTTCGTCGTCGGGATGCGCGATTACACTCACCAAGATCGGGATATCGCCGGTCAGCGACCCCCCGCCCTCAGCCCGCGCACGCGTCCGCTGGGTCATGAGGATCACTCACCGATCCCTGCGTGACTCGACGGGCCGCTCGTGCGGAGTCATCGACACACGCACTGCCACGTCGGTGACCCTCTCGGTCACTGCTATCCCATCGCGCCGGGAGGCGCTCACGAACACGTGGTGCTGGGTGGCGACGACGGGCCCCGGATGCATCCCGGCGTCCTCCCCGGCGGCATAGGACTCCCCCGCCGTGACGATCTCCTCCATGAACGCGTGCGCTGTGAGCGTGTCGCACTCCGCGGGATCGCTGATTCGTGGCACGCGGACGTCACGGCCGGCCAGAGTCATTCTCGTGTCCCTGACGAGCTGCGCCAGGTGGCGGCGCCGGGACCGCTCCTGCGGCTCGCCACCCTCGAGCTCCCTGACCAACCTGTCGAGGGGACCGGATACGAACCCCAGGTCGCCCACCAACGAGTCCATGTCCTTCACGCTGGTGGCCATCTCCACGAGCGACTGGAGTTCCTCACGCCTCCAGCCCGCGGAGGCACCGTGCTCCGCCATCGCGCGCATCAGGTCCCGCTCCTCGATCACCGGCTCGGCGAAGCGGAGGGCTGCGGGCAGGACCGGCAGGCCCAACCCCTCCGCAGGTTGTTCCCCTGTCCGCGCCTCCAGCACAGACCCCAGCACCCGGCACCACCGTGCGAGGATCGCGTCCACGTTGGTCAGCCGGTTGTAGGCCGTCCACGCCTCCCGCGCGTTCACCTCGAGCCCGCGCCGGGCCTCCAACAGCCGGCGTCCACGTTCCAGGAACGCCGTGTAGGCCCCGTACAGCCTCATGGCTGCCACCAGCGCTCCGACCACCAGCACGAGCGCTGCGACCACGAAGCCGAACCACACCGGGATGACCCAGCCCACGGTGTTCGCGAAGAAGTCCTGGACGTGCTCCCGGGCCCAAGTCCAGAGCGCCAGCAACCCGAGGGCCAGTCCAGCTGCAAGTCCCACCCGACGCCGGAACCGACCCTCGTCGTCACGCAGCGCCTCCGACGGCGAGTCGGCGCTCCATCCTGTGACGGCGAGTCCGGCACCCACCGGCGCCGTCGCCATCCTCGTCCAGCGCTCCGCGTCGAGGAGTGCGGAGAGCCTGTCCCCGAGGACGCGCTCCCGGATGCGGTCCAGCAACGACGGCGTCGCCAGCGGTCGTTCCTCGGCTGCCGCGGGATCCTCCGCGAGCTGTGCTGCCGCCGCCGGCGGATCCATGGCCAGTCCACCGGACTGCTGCTCTCGTGACTCCCTGTCGGTGCGGGCCAGATCCGCACACAACCGCACCGCGGTGCGGGACACCTTGTCCGGATCGATCGCGAGCGGTGGATCGGCCTCGGCGAGCGCTCGTTGGGCGCGCCGCAGGGCCCGCCTTGCGACGCCGTCGCCCACCAGTGCGGCACTGTGCCGTCCGTCCGGGGGCAGGGGCGTCGATCCCCGACCCTGTTGTGCGGGCGTCACGCAATCGGGTGGGACGACGACGACCTGTCCACGCTCCCGCGTCGTCGGGCAACCCAGCGGGAGGCTGCCGCCGTCGACGACGCCGCACGCCGCCTCCGCCAGCGCCTCCCACATACGCTCCGGCGGGACGGTGTCGGTGCCGGCCTCGTCCTCGGCCTCGTCCAGCGAGGCGCGGATCCGGGCGCGCAACGCGGCGTCCTGCGACGCCCAGTCCGGCAGGTCCGATTCCTCGATCCGGACCTCGCGCTCGATGCGATACCCCTGATCCTCGGAGTCGAGGGGATGGTTGGCGGTCGCCCAGTGCCGAGCATCCGCAGGTGTGAAGCGGAACAGGCTCTGGACGGCCCAGGCGGAGAAGGTCGCCACGTTGCGGAGGTGCTGCGTGAGCCGGATCTTCTCCGGGGGCGCGAGCTGATGCGACGGCGGCCGGCGGTAGGCGGCCACGCCATCGGCCTCCCCGGTCCACCAGTCGGCCACGGAACTCAGCAGGTCCTCCGCGTCCTCCGACCTCCCGCCCACGAACCGCGGATCCTCGATCTCCGCAGCCGACCACGTCGGCAGGACCCGGTCGCGGAAGTCCGCCGCCGCCTGGGCCAACCTGTCGCCGCCTCCCACGAGCCGGCTGAACGCGTGCATGTTCCAGACCGGCTGCTGGTCGGCCTGTTCGAGCCCGTCGACCTGGGCGGCGGTGCCGCCGAGGATCCCCGCGAGCGCTGCTGCCGCATGCATCGCGACGGCGATGCGCGGCTCCCCCGCGGGGAAGCCCGCATCGGCGAGGGCGGGTGCGGGACGGTCCTCCGGGGTGACGCGGAACTGCTGCCATTCAGGGGGTGCCTCGGGAACGTCCTGGTCCGCAGCGTCGGTCGGTACGACGAGGTCGACGAACCGGGCGTCACACCCCGCCTTGGGAACGCGCCTCCGGATCCATTCCTTGAGCTCATCCATCGCACCGGAGTCCGCCCCGTGGGGGGAGTCCCGCACCCACACGACGCGCACGTCGGTGAGGTCGCGCGTGTCGGCGAGTTCGGCGGCGAGCGAGCGTTCCGCCGGTTCGCGTCCCGGCCCGAGCAGGAGGGCAGGCACGCGAGTCGGATTGGCGATGTCAAGCCCAAGTGAATCGGCGTCGAGCCAGAGCGCGTCACCGATCAGCCCGGCCGCCGCCCATCCCATTGCGGCCGAGGTGATCTCGGACCGGCCCACCAGGATGACGCGATGCGCCACTACCTGACCCCGTTTCGCTGCCGCTGCCGAGCCGCCGCGCGAATGCCGTCCAGCGCTCCAAGGATGTCCTTCGTGAGCTCGAGCGACGGGTTCTTCTGCGCCTCCCGGACCTGGTCGAGGTGCTCCGGGAGGACGTCCTCCCGGAAGGTCTGCTCGAGGTCGTCGCAGGCCTCCAGCAGCGCAGCAAGGCGCTCCTTGTCCGACGGCAGCAGCGTGAGGATGGCTTCGTCCTCGTCCCCGAATCCACTCCCCTCCCAGACCCAGCGGGTGACGGCGTTCTTCTTCCCGTCCAGGCCGGCGCCCAGCCGGATCACCTCGCCGAACGGCTCCAGCGGAGCGAGATCGGTGTTCTGGTAGGCGTCGAGCATCGCGACCGGGAGCGCCTCGAGGAGGTTGCCGACCGCGGCGGCACTGGAGACCGGCCGGATGGCGCCGGCACCGATGCTGCCCCAGCTGCCGTCGCTGAGCAGCTGGAGGGCCGGCTCACCACCGTTCTCCACCACCCTGGTCAGGCCGAGGAGGCGCCCGACGAACCATCCGGCCACGAGTGCACGCCGGGCATTGGGACCGAGCGGAACCCAGTCGGTCAGCGGACGGGTCCGCCGCCACTCCCAGAAGCCGGCGTTCTGCGTCTGCGCACCCCACTGGCTCACCATCGGCCGCATCACGCTGTCGATCTCGAGCATGTGGTGCGCCGAGTCGAGCAACGTCATCACCTGGACGTGCTGGCTGGGTTCGGTGGCGTGCTGGATGGTGCTGCCCGGTCCGACGATCTGGGCCGCGACGCCGTTGAGCTGCTGTTCGAGCTGGTTGTCCCCCGCGGGGATGTTGAGGGGTGCCATCTTGAACTCGTAGGCGGGGGACGGAAGGCCGTGGACCTTCTGGATCATGGTGGGGTTGAGTGCGACCAGCGGGCTGGAGGCCCGCAGGGTGGCGGCGAACTGCGCGACGAGCCGACTGCTGCGGTCCTTGCGGACACTCGCCAGGACCGTATCGTCCAACAGGTAGTCGGCGAGGGACTGGCGGAGGTAACGGCCGATGTACTTCTCGGAGTCGGAGGCCCAGGCCCTGACGCGGTCGTGCAGGTGCGTCATCTTGACCCTGATCAGCAGCTTCGCCCGTGCCGGCTGCTGCTCCGGCGGACGCGCTTCGGATGCCTTCGGCGACCAGCGCGAGAGGTAGGTGATGACGGGATCCGGGGCGTTGACGGTCACCTCGTCCGGGCCCATGATGATCTCCGAGACGGCCCGGGAGATGGCGTTGTGGGCCCCTCCAGCGTTCTCCACGGAACGTACGACCACGTCCTCGAAGTCCTGGGGGAAGTGCTCGATGTCGTCCAGCAGGAACTCGACCGGGCTCGGACGCAGGTACTGCGGCACGCCCTCGTCGCGCGGCCAGATGTCGAGGACGGAGGTCTTGCCCTTCGGCCGGGCCTCGTCCCGGAGCAACGACTCGGCGTTGCGGAGCTCGTGCAGCCAGGGGACGAGGAGGTTCTTGTGGAGGTCCTCGATCAGCCTCGAGGCGATCTCGAAGTTGTCGACGATGAGCGTCCGCCGGATCGTGACCCGCGCGCGCTTGATGATCTCCGAGATCTTGTCGACATCGCCCTCCCGGAGGGTGCGCGGGAGGGCGGGATCGGGGTTGGGAAGGGTGGCCAGGTTCCGCTCGGCCTCGACGCGCCGCCGCGTCCACTCGGACGCCACGTCGGCGATCGAGCGCTTCACCTCGTCCACGAGGCGCTCCATGAGGACGATCGTCACCGGGAGCCCGTACTCGGCCATGGTCGCGCGCACCAGCAGCGCCAGCCGGTCCTGGATCTCCGACTGCCACACCCTGGCCCGCTGCGCTGCGAGGTCTGCCGACCTGCCACGCAGTGCGGTGTGCGCGAGTTGGTCCCGCGTGGACTGCGCCACCGTGAGGCACACCTCCCCCACGGGGATCCTGCGCCGCGCCTGGTTGCGGATCGAGGCGAGGAGTTCCTCCTGCCACGCCAGGATCTCGGGGCGCAGTTCGTCCCCGGCGTCGAGCATGGACGTGATGTCGTTGGCGTCCTCCCCGACCTCGTCGAGCCCCGAGGCGTCGAGGAACGTTCCCCACACCTCATCGGCCGACTCGCGCAGCAGGTCCTCGTCGGAGGACGGGTCTCCGGGTTGGCGCCGTTCGAGGTGACGGTCGAGCAACCGCAGGATCACGAGGCGCTCCAGGCGATGCGTCGCGTAGGTGCGGAAGATGTCCCGGCCGATCGTGAGGCGCGCGAACCCGAGCGCGCGGAACTGCGCGAGGTCGCGGAAGCCGTCGACGCTGAGCGGAAGGCTGTCCGGCATGCCTGCCACGTTCTGGCGGGCGTTCCCCTTCATGTAGGCCGTGAGATCGGACTCCAGCGCCTCGTTGGTCGCGACCTCGGCGAGCGCCTGCCCCATCACCTTGTAAATCTCGTCGGTGTTGCCGAGCGTGATGGATGCGTTCCGCCGCCCCACGAGGAACACGGTCTCCGGACCGGCGTAGTCGACAGCGGGGACAACGCCGGCGCGCCGGAAGAGCACGTCGCGGGCGTCGGGAGCGTCCTTCGGGCTGCTGATCCACATCGAGTTCGCCAACTCGTTGAGGGCCATGAACGTGTTGGGGGCGATGCCGGGCTGCAACGCCCCGTTCGCACCCTCGAACACCTCGGGCGTGAAGAGCAACGCCGTCATGTCCGTGATCCCATGCGATCGGAGGATGTCGCAGACGTCGAGGATCCCACCAGATCCCGAGCCACCGGCGACCGACGAGATCACGTACACCTCGGGTCGCGAGGCCGTCAGCGAGGGGTTCTTGGCCCCGAGGCGCTCCTGCACGGCGAAGAGCTGCCCGGCCACCTCGGGAGCGCTCGCCGCTGCGACCGCCTGCGCGATGCGGTCGCTGACGGCACGCAGGCTCGCGAGCATCATCACGCGGCCGACCGCCCGGTACTGGCCGGCGCCGTTCCGCACGTTGATCTTCACCTCGTGCGGGAGGTAGGGCCGCCACGAATCCCAGGCGAGGTAGTGGTCGAGGGAGCCGGCCCCGGTCCGGCCCACGGCGCCGTCGGCGTTCACGTACGTCGAGGACGCGTTGCTCAACGGGAAGTAGTCCGAGTCGGGGAGCGTGTACGGCAGGTTGCTGTCGATGCCATCGGCCTTGGCCGGCACGTCGATGTGGAGGAACTGCCAACCGGCCGGGAACGGACCCGTCCAGCCTGCTGCGTCGAGCATCTCGAGGAGCTGGTGCCGGATGACGCGCAGCGTCTTGCCGCCCGAACCTCCCAAGCCGATGAAGACGAAGGGCCTGAATGACATGCGTGGTTCCTCTCAGAGGTTGAAATCGTCGTCGTAGGACCTGGATTGCGTGGGGGAATCCCAGTCGTCAACGGGGGATGCATCGTCACTGGAGCCCCCGCTTGCGGCCGTGGACTCGTTGCGCTCGCGGGACTCGTCGACGATCGCGCCCCACGGGAAGGCTCCGCGGACGAAGCGCTCATAGCCGGGATCCGCGATCGCGGTCGAGAGGAGCACGAGAGTCGCGTGTGGCCTCCTCGGCTGCGACTGCGTGACCGGGACGATCAGCAGCGCGAGAAGCCCGAGGCCCGGCGTGGCCCGTGCCGTGGCACCCGATTCACCGGTCCCTGAGTCACTCGTACCCGCCGAGGAGTAGATGAACGTTCCAGCCGGCGCAACGGCCAGGAAACGCGGCACCCCGAACACGCCCCTGGGAGCACGCGCCACCAGCCTGGCCCCATCGGAATTCGGCACGGTGAATTCCCTGGCGAGCCTGCGGCCCCAGAAGCCCGGCAGGCGGGAGGTCCGGAACCCCGCCAGGCTGGCGGTCCGGAAGTCGGCGGCGTTGACGAGGGCATCGGGGCGGTTCGGGATCGGGCTGACGCGCCGTGGCCCCGTCTCGTCGATCTCCACCGGGAAGGCCATGGTCCGCAGTCCGTGGACGTCGAATCGGGAGGTGAGCCGGTTGGCCAGCCAGATCGCGAGGAGGGGCAGGGCGGAGAGCAGGACCGAGCCGACGATCAGAGCCCAGAGCAGGATGATGTGAGGTGGGCTGGAGAACCGCCACACCACGGGCAGCTCGTAGGACGCCTCCGCAGGCGGCGCGCCGTCGACCGACGCACTCACCAACCGGATCGGGATGCTGGCAGAGCCGTTGCCCTCCGTCGGTTCCGGTGCGGTGACCGACACCTCGATGGTGCGGCTCTCCGCCACGTCGAGGTCGATGCAGCCGGTGGGATAGTCGAGCCCGGTTCCGGCGATCTCGTCCGGCACCTGGACGTCCTGCGCGGGCTCGAGGCAGACCTGGGTCGGGCCGTCCGGGGAGCCCATGAGTTCGAGCGTCCCGATCGCCGGGGCGGTGCGGACGGCGAGTCCGAGGTCGAGGTGGTCGGCGGGCCGCACCACGGGGAAGGCGCTGCTCAGCGCCACGGCTGCGCCCTGCTTCAGGACGAGCGGCGTCAGTGCCAGGCCGGAGGCCGTCTCCAGCCGGACCGTCAGCTCGTAGTCGAGGCGCGCGTCAGTCGGCTCGGGGGTGACGGTCACGGTGGTGCGGCCGGCGGGGAGGTCCAGCTCCGCCGTCGAGAGCCGAGGCGTGCCGTCCGGGCCGACTGCGGTGGCGCCGGCGGTCACGGAGCCGTAGACGCTCAGGTCAGCGGGGGCGCCCGCGGGATCGACGGCGAGCACCGGGATCCCGCCGGCCATACCCGCCCGCAGGGTGGGGGCAGCGGAGTCGGCAACCAGGTGCAGGTCGGAGAAGACGCAGTACTCGATGTCCTCGGGTGGCACGGCGACGTCCGGGGTCACGCGCCACGTTCCCGCGCCCTCCCCCGGAGGGAAGGCCACGACCATCGAGACGTAGAAGTCGTCGCTGACGGACGTGGTCGAGTACCCGTCCTGGGAGTAGTTGCCGGAGGCGGGCGCCTGGATCGCGACTCCCGACGGCGTGTCCAGGCGGACGGCGTCGACCTTGCGTGGCGTCATGATCGTGATCCGGACCCGCCGGATGCCGGGATCGATCGTGGCTCCCAGGCTGCCGGTGGGCGTGCAGCCCTCCACGAGGTTGCTGACCTGGCCGAGGAGGCGCTTCAACCCGGCGGCGTCGTCCGCGCGGAGGTAGATTCCGGGCGCCCATCCCTCGGGGATCGGAGAGGTGCCGCAGGTGCGGCCCCCCTCCTCGCCGAGGACCATCCACGGCAGCGTGGTCGGCACGGGCAGGCCCGTCTGCGTCAGCTGGAGGCCGACGACGACTATCCCCTCCTCGCGGAAGCGGTCGACGATCCCGCCGGGAGCGCACATGCGGGCACTCGCCACGTCGACCCCGGCCGCGTTGTTCTGGAACTCGCCGTCCGTGAACCACAGGACGATGCGGCAGCTGCCGGGGCCACCCCTGTCCGTGATGTCGTTGAACCCGCCCTCCAGTGCAACCTCGAAGTCCGTGCCGGCGTTCCTCTCCTGTCGAGTCGCCTTCCGCACCGTGTCGATGACCTCCGCGATCTCCTCGCCGGTGTCGCCGTCGTTGATCCGGGTCCAGTCGAGGACGTCATCGACCCCGCGGTACCCGTGGTCGAAGGCGCTGACTGCCACCTCGACCGCGAGCTCAGAGCCGTCCGGCCTGCGAAGCTTCGCGAGCTCGGTGATGGCGGTCTGCAGGCCCTCGTATCGGACGTTGTCCGGGTCCGTGACAGCGAGGCTGCCGGAACGATCGAGGATGAAGAGGGCGCTCAGCGAGCGCGCCGACTGCATGCAGGCGGCGAGGTACTGCGAACCTGAGACGGTGTTGTTGGGAGGGTCAGCCGTGGCAGCCCCGGGAAGGAGCATTGAGAGTGCCGCCGCCATGGCGGCGAGCAGGATGGCGAGTAGGCGCCTCATCGGGTCGCCAGCTCCCATGCGATCACGAGGCCGTTCAGCATGCACGCCGCGACCATCGCCGCGATCGCGGCCTTCTCCGCCACGCTGGCGCGCGTGACCCCGACGGCGCCCGCCGCCCGCGTCGCGACGACCCCGTTCACGCGGTGAAGGAACATCAGGACCGATCCGACGACGAGCACGAGGCCGTAGGCGACTGCGCTCCATTCGAATACTCGGAAGGGAGCAACCACGAGCGCCCCGGCGCTGAGCAGGAGCACGACGAGGATCGGCCATTGCGGCTGCCGGACCGCCGAGAGGGTGGAGGTCGGGCCGTGGTCGAGGAAATCGGCGTCGAAGGTCCTCTGGCTCATCTGCGGCGCCTCCCTGCCCCGTCAATCGCCGGCGAATATCGCCTCCGGATTCAGGGCGAACCTATCGAGTACCACCCTGCCCGCGGGAAATCGTCTCAACAGGTGCGACGGCAACCCCGGGGCCAAAGGCCCACATCGCCGGATCCGTGCCACGCTTGAATCTGGTGGGAGACTGCCGTGGAATCGCAACATTTCACGTCAGACCGAATTCGCTCGGACGATATGGGCTGCGCAGCCGGCGCCCCCTGAGCGCCAGTTCCGGCGGACCAGGACGGGGACAGTCGATGGAGACAGGAAACCAGGGCGAGGCCGTCTCCGCGTTGCGCCGGGCAGCGGCACGGTGGGCCTTCTGGCCGACGCTGGTGGTCTTCGTTGCCGCCACGGTGGCGCTCGCGGCCGCGGAGCGGCGCCTGACGACTGCGACGCTCTCCCCCCTGCAGACCGCGCTCATCCTCGCCGGCTATTTCACGCTGCCAACCGCCGTGGTCCTGGCGTACCGCTGGATGCGGCACGGGACGGCCTCGTACACGCCCCTGGTTGCGGGCCTCGTGGGAGGCGCGTCCGCGGTGGTGCTCGCCGGGGGCGCCTACTGGCACTGCTCCGGAACGGGAACGCAAGTCCTCACACAGATCGTGTGGATCGGGGAGTTGTTCTTCGGGACGGCCTCCATGCCATTCGGCGACGTTCCCGGCTGCCCCGCCCAACCTCCGATCTCGCTCGCGATCGCGCAGGTCATGGCTCTCGGCGTTCTCTCGCTCGCAGCTGTGAAGTTGGTCCTCAAGTTCTCGGAGGGCTTCGTCCAGCGCCGCAAGGTGCGCCGGGCCCGCAACCTGGCGCTGATCGTCGGAAGCAGCGACCGCGTCGCGTATGCCGACGCGATCGCCGCCGACTGCGAGCCGGACGCGCTGACCGTGTCGATCGGCGAGGACGCGATCGACCACAAGGTCTCCGTGCCACAGCGGGCAGTCCTCCACCTCTCGGGGCAGCTCACCAACCCCGACTTCTTCCGGTCCCTGCTCGGCAGGCGCCGGGAGGCCAACCTCCGCGAGATCCACCTCGTGGACCCCGACGCGACGACCAACCTGCGCTGGTTCGACGCGGTGCGCGACGCCGTCGGCGACCCACCGGAGGGACGCGCGGTCCGCGCGCTGGTCCGGATCGAGAACCCGTGGGCCGCGGAGGAGTGGCGGCGCTCCGCGCTCGACACGGGCGGCTGGATCGTCGATGCGATCTCGTCCTACGAGACTACCTCCTACGAACTCCTCCGCCAGATCACGAACAGGAAGCACGACCGGATCATCCTGTGTGGCAGCGGAGCGCTCGCGCTGGCCGTGTGTGAGGTCGCATCCCAGGTGCGCCGTGAGCTTGCCGGCGTCACTCAGGCCCTGGCGGAGAAGGACAGGCCCGCCCCGGACGGGTACGTCCCCGAGGTGACACTCCTCGGGCCGGCTGCGCGAGCCCTCAGCGAGAACCATGCCGTGCACCAACGCCGGTTCGGCAATGCGGAGACGAGCTTCGACGTCGTCGAGGCGCCGGTGACCCGCGAGTGGGTGGAGCGGGTGGCCGGCACCGCGGCGTCACCCGCGATCGTGTTCACCGAAGCGGAGGAGACACTGCCGATCGAGGTCGCGGCGCGCCACGAACACTGGGCCATCTTCGCGTTCGACGACGGCGCCACCGGCATCGCGGAGCGCGCGCTCGTCGGGGGGTGCCGGACCTTCGGGTTGGCCCTCCACCATGCGGAGGACGAGCCAGTCGGGGAGTGGGAGCGGATGGCCCGGCAGGTCCACGAGGTGTACCTCGCCACGACGACGAACCTGACACGGCCGACTGCCAAGCCGTGGGCGAAGCTCTCGAGCTTCTACCGCGAGAGCAACATCCGCCAGGTCACGAACCTCATCGCCACCGTCAGGAGCATGGGCTTCTCCTGGGGTGCGAACGAGGATGGCGCACCTGCGGGGAGTGGCATCCTGACCGACTCCCAGATCCTGCGCCTCGCGGAGGCGGAACACACCTCATGGCGCGAGTACTACGAGGGTCACGGCTGGGTGCGGGGCCCCCGGGACGACGCGAACAGGAGACACCCGTCCCTCGTCTCGTGGAATGAGCTGGACCAGATCGACCGGGACATCACGGTCACAGGCGTGCGGGCGTCCCTCGTCATGCTCGAGAGCTTCGGGTACACGCCGCACGTGCCGTGGCAGCCCTTCGAACGCAGCGGCGAGGTCACCGCCGTCCGGTTGGAGGAAGAGCTCACCTGGACCACCGATGACGGCCAGTCCCTGACCGGGCATGCCGGAGACTGGCTCGTCACCGGTCCGGACGGCAAGCAGTGGACCATCGGGGACCACCAGCTGCGCGAGACGTACCGGCACGTGGACGGGGATGTGTGGCGCCGGTCCGGGGAGGTGTCCGCACGGCCCGCCGTCCACGGGGAGGCGATCCTGACCCGGGAGGGCCGGCTCATCGCCTCGGCGGGGGACTGGATCGTCAAGGACGCCGAGGGCAACGTGTGGGCCGTTCCGGCGGACCACTTCGCAGCGAACTACCGCAGGGCCGAGCCAGCAGGCGACTGATCGTGGTCACTGACGGCAGCCACGACGACGCGGGTGACCCGCGCGGTGCGGGCGGTGCAGGCGACGCCGGACCTGACGAGTCCCGCGCGCGCGACGCCGCCCTCCTCCAGGCCTTCGCGTGGGCGGTGCGTGCCGAGGCGCGCGTGCTCGCACGCTACCCCGAGCTGACCTGGCAGCAGCTCCACAACCGGCTGCAGTGGGAGGACGACGACGTCCGCGCCGCCCTGGCACCCCAGCTGGCCCGCCGTCTCACGCCCGGGTCCACGCCGTGGCTGCGCCTCCTCAGCCCCACCGCTGCCGGCGCCGTCCCGCACCGCACGTTCTCCGGTCACGCCGGATGGGTCACCTGCTGCGCCGTCAGCCCGAACGGTCAGTGGGTGGTGTCCGGGAGCGCCGACGAGACCCTGTGCGTGTGGGACGCGGACAGCGGCAGGATCGTGCGGTGGCTGTCAGGCCATCGCGGCACCGTCTGGGGCTGCGACATCTCCCGTGACGGCGCCCTGATCACCTCGGCGGGCGCGGATCGCACCCTCCGGGTGTGGAGCGCAGGCACCGGCGCGGAACTCGCGGTCCTCACCATCCACGATGCCACGATCACGAGCTGCGCCTTCATCCCCGACGGCGAGCGCGTGGTCTCCGCGAGCGCCGACCACGCCGTACGGGTGACCGCGTGGCGCGCCCCCAGCGACTCCCTCCTCCTCGCGGGCCACGAGGGGCCCGTGGAGTCGTGTGCGGTCAGCCCGGACGGCCACCGGATCGCCTCAGCCGGCTGGGACGGGACGGCGCGGGTCTGGGACGCTGGGACGGGCGCGATGCTGGCCGTCCTGCCGCACGGCTCCACCTGGGTGAACGCCTGCGCCTTCAGTCCCGACGGCGCCCGGCTCGCCACCGCGAGCGACGACCACCTGGTCCGGATCTGGGACCTGGACGCGCGTCCCGGGACTGGGCCGCTGCTGCTCGCCGGGCACTCCGGGGAAGTCCTCGGCTGCGCGTTCAGCCCCGACGGTGCACTGCTCGCATCGGCGAGCGCCGACCTCAGCCTCCGCCTCTGGGACGCGCGCGACGGCCGGCCGCTCACGCCCCTGCCCGGCCACACCGGCTGGGTCTCCGCATGCACGTTCGCCCCCGACGGCGGGCTCGTCTCCGCGGGCTACGACGCCACCGTTAAGGCCTGGGAGATCGGGCATGCTCCCGGCCGCGCCGCCCACGAGCACGACGGGTGGGTGCACGCCTGCGCCATCAGCCCGGACGGCGCCCTGATCGCGTCGGCGGGCTACGACGCCACGCTCCGCCTCCGGGACCTCACCACCGGGGCACCCACCCGCGAGCCGTGGCGCCACGCGGGCGAGGTCCGCAGCTGTGCGTTCAGCCCCGACGGGACCGTGGTGGCCGCCGCGTGCGACGACGGCCCCGTCACCCTGCGCCGCGCCGGCGCGGGTGCCGGCGCCACCGACTCCGCCGGAACCGCCACCGAGGAGTGGACCCTGCCCGAGGAGCAGGCCAACTCGTCCGTCCTCGCGTTCAGCCGCGACGGCACGCACCTCCTCACCGCCCGGCAGGACGGCACGCTCGTGCTCTGGGACATCGCCGCGCCCTCCCCCACGGTCGCGCTGCTCCTTCCCACCCACCTCGCCGCGCTCTCCACCGCAGCCCTGGCCCCGAACGGCGGGTGGGTGGCGGCGGCGAGCTGGTCCGGTGAGCTGCGGCTCTGGGACACCACCATCGGGGCTGTGTCCCACGAACTCGTGGGCCACGCCGGAGGGGTCACCCGGCTCGCCTTCTCCCCCGACGGCGCGCACCTCGCCTCCGCCGGCCGGGACGCCACGGTGCGGGTCTGGGACGTGGCCACCGGCGCCGTCGTGCACGTCCTGGAGGGCCACGCGGACGCGGTGATGGGGTGCGCCTTCACGGCGGACGGCACCCACGTGGCCTCCGCCGGCTGGGACGGCGAGGTGCGGCTGTGGGACCGGGCCACCGGGGCCCTCGTCGGGCAGGCGGTGCTGCCGGCCTCCGCCACGTGCGTGGCGGCCCACCCGCACCGCCCTCTCCTCGTGGTCGGTGACACCGATGGCCAGGTCCACCGGCTCGAGGCGGCGGGAGACGGCTTCAGCGCCGCGTGACCTCCCCAGCTTCCGGGAGCAGGGCGAGGGCGTCGTCGAGGGCGACGAGCAGGTGGTGGACGCCGGCATGCAGGACCGCACCCGTGTTGTCATGCTGCCGTTCCGCGCCGCCCACGAGGGTGGCCGTGGCGGCGGCGCGGTCCAGGTCCGTCAGCGCGGCGACGGCGTCGCCCCACCTCCCCGCGCGGGTCAGGTGGTACGGGAGCTCCCCGATCCCGCGCACGTCCCAGGTCCGGAAGTAGTCGGCCAACCGGGAGTGCAGCTCCCGCCCAGCCGCGCCTGAGGCGAACAGCTGGGTGGCGGCGTCGTCGAGCTCGCGGTGGCGGAACACGAGCAGGTCCCCCGTCTCGTGCCGCCGGTGGGCGAGCCACGGGTCGAGGTCGGAAAGAAGGCGGGACCAGACCGCCACGGGCAGGCGCGGCCCATCGGGATGGGCCACCACGGGAGCGAGCAGGGCGCGCAACTCCGCCCGGCGCGCCGGATCGCGGCGCAGCTCCTCGACGCGGTCCGGGTCCAGGAGCTCGCGCAGGTCGGGGGGCACGCTGACGGCGTCGGCGACGAACTTCGCGTACACGTCCAGGTCCCGGGAGAGCAGGTCCACGAGCTCGTCCTCCGCCAGCCCGTGGCGGGCGAGAGCGAGGTAGCCGAGGGCGTGGGAGACCAGCAGGCGCCCGTGCTGGTCCTCGCGCTGCAGGCGGTCGAACATGTTGCCGCGCAGGAGCGCGCGGAGGTCCGGGCCGAGCACCTCCGGGGGCGCGCCTGAACCGGAGCGCCAGCGCCGCGCCTCCTCGAACGCGAGCCGCAGGTGGAGGGGGTTGCCGCCGCCGCGTTCCACCACCTCCAGCACGTGGGCCCGCTGGGCGGGCTGCAGGGTGCGCCCGGCGTCCGCGAGGAGGGCGTCGAGGGCGGTGGCCTGCTCCGCCGCGGTGAGTCCGCGCAGTTCGAGGAGCCGTGTGGTGGCCCGCAGCGCGTCCAGGATCTCGCCGAGCCGTGTGGAGACGATCAGCGTGGCGTGGTCGGGCAGGCGTGCCGGGATCCACGAGAGGTCGGGGACGGCGCCGGCAGCCGCGAGTTGGTCCAGCGAGTCGACGACCACGAGGATCGGGCGGTCCGCGGTGGCGCGGGCGAGGCGCTGCCGGAAGTCGGCCACCAGCTCGCCGAGGGTGGCCGGGACGGCGGCCTCGGCGTCGCCGGTGCGGCGGGCGAGTTCCCGGGTGATGTTCGCGAGCAGCGCCCGGGGATCCGGGGACGACGGCGTCGCCCCCACGTACCGCGCCACCACGATCCCGGTGGGCCGATCCGCGACGGCGCCGGCCGCGAACGCGGCGAGGAGGGCGGACTTCCCGGCGCCGCCGTCGCCGTGGACGACGAGCGGCCGGGGATCGCTACCGTCCCGGTGGCCGCGGAGTGCGGCGAGTTCGGCCGCGCGGCCCACGAAGAAGCGGGCGCGCTCGCGGGCGAAGGCGCGGTGGTCCCGCCCCTCGCGGTCGAGGTGGGGATCGCCGTCCGACTCGTCGGGGTGGCGGGGGTGGGCGAGTTCCTCGGCGATGCGCTCGCGGAGCATGGCGAGCACTTGGGTGGCGAAGCGGTCCAGGTAGGCGGCGTGGTCGCGCTCGTGGGCGCCCCACGGCACGAGCTCCTCGATGATCCGGTCCGGCCCGAGGGCGGTGCGCACGCGGGCGCGGAGGTCCTCGAGGGGGGCCTGGTCGTCGTCGTAGTGGTCGACGGCGTCGGGGGCCACGGAGCCGTCATCCGTGCGCGGGACGCCGGCGAGGTGCCGGAGGAAGCACACCACCTGGTCCGGGTCCTCGGACCGCAGGGCGCCGAGCTCGATCTCCTGCTCGGTGGCCGAGAGGAGGTAGGAGGCGGCGCGCTCCGGCGGGAGGCCGAGGCCGGCGACGGCGCGTTCGAGGAGGGTGCGGAGCCGGCGCTCGACGGCGTCCCACGCAGCCGGGTCGAGGAACTCGCCCGTGCGGGCGCGCAGGAGGTACACGGGTGGGGCGGCGTTGGAGTCGCGCTCGTACCACCGCGTGAGGAGGGAGCGCTCGTCCGGGGTGAGACGAGGCAGGATCAGGTCCCATTCCCCGGCCGGGATGCGCGGCGGTGGGGGCATCCAGCCGCGGCGGTTGCCGAGTAGCAGGAGGAAGTTGGGGCGCGGCGTGGTGGCGTGGCAGCGGACGATCTCGCCGAGGCAGATGTTCATGGTCTGCTGGTCCACGGCCGCCTCGGCGCTCACGCCCCACCGGAGGTCGATCTCCTGGAAGCGGGCGCCGCGCGCGGCGCAGTAGGCGCGGAGTTCCGGCCAGACGCGGGTGCGGAGCACGTTCCGCTCGGTGGCGAAATCCGAGAAGGTGGAGGAGACGAAGACCCGGAAGGTCCGGGCGCGGGGGCCGGGTGGGGGGAGCGGGCTGGCGGGTGTCGCGGGGTGGGCG
>RZYE01000163.1 GCA_009930425.1 Actinomycetota bacterium
GGCGATGAGCTGCATGTCCGCGTACTCGATGCCGTTGTGCACCATCTTCACGTAGTGGCCGGCGCCGTCGGGGCCGATGTGCATGCAGCAGGGCTCGCCATCCACCTGCGCCGAGATCGATTCGAGCATGGGGCCGAGCCGGTCGTAGGACTCCGCGGTGCCGCCGGGCATGATGGACGGGCCGTTGAGTGCGCCCTCCTCGCCGCCAGACACGCCGGAACCCACGAAGTGCAGCCCGCGGGCGCGGATCGCGGCCTCGCGGCGAATGGTGTCGTGGAAGTTGGCGTTGCCGGCATCCACGATGATGTCGCCCTCGTCCATGGCGTCGGCGAGCTGGTCGATCACGGCGTCGGTGCCGCGGCCGGCCTGGACCATGATGATGGCCACCCGCGGGGTCGCGAGCGAGGCCACGAAGTCCTCGATGGTCTCGGACGGGACGAAGTCGCCCTCGTCGCCGTGTGCGGCCATCATCGCCTCGGTACGGGCGTACGTGCGGTTGTACAGCGCGACCGTGTGGCCGCGCCGGGCGAAGTTCCGGGCCAGGTTCGAACCCATGACCGCGAGGCCGACGACGCCGATGTCGGCCCTACCGGTGTTCTCGGGTGATGTCATTGCGTGTTCTCCTCATCTGTCGTTCCCCGCAGGGGACTTGTCGGTTTCTCGTCAGCCCCCGGTCTGGGGGCCGTGATCTGTGCGGCGAGGTGTGCCCCGCCGTAGCCGTTGTCGATGTTGACCACGCCCACGCCGGGCGCGCAGGCGTTCAGCATCGCGAGCAGGGGCGCGATCCCGCCGAAGGCCGCGCCGTAGCCGATCGAGGTCGGTACCGCGACCACGGGGACGCGTACGAGGCCCGCCACCACCGAGGGCAGTGCCCCGTCCATCCCCGCCACCACGACGACGGCGCCCGCCTCCCGCAGTACGTCCAGCCGTGCGAGGGTGCGGTGGATGCCCGCGACGCCGACGTCGACGAGCAGCGTCGTCGGCCGGCCCAGGTAGCGGGCGGTCAGCTCCGCCTCGCGGGCGACCGGGAGGTCGGACGTGCCGGCGCACGCGATCACCACCAGTTCCCCGGTGGGCGACGGCGGCGCGGGAGGCCACGCCACGAGGCGCGCCTCGGCGTCGTGCAGGGCGTCCGGGAGTTCGAGGAGGATCGCGGTGGCGCCCTCCGCGCTCACCCGGGTGAACAGGGTCGGCGGGGTCGCGCGTCCGGCGGCGGCGTCCTCCTGCGCGAACTGGCGAACCCGGGCCGCGATGTGGGTGAGCTGGGCGGGGGACTTGCCCTCGCAGTACACCGCCTCGGGGTAACCACGGCGCGTGGCGCGGTCGTGGTCCAGCCAGGCGACGGCGTCGGAGTAGATGGTCTGGTCAGGCACGGCGGGCGAGCACCTCCAGGGTGAAGGCGCCGGACTTGATGCCGGCGAGGTCCACGGCGACGTGCCGGAAGCCGGCGGCCCGCAGTGCGCGCAGGGCCTCCCGCCGCACCGCGTCGTCCGCGAAGCGCCCGATCTCGGTGGCGGGGACCTCGAGGCGCGCGATGTCCCCGTGGTGCCGCACGCGCGCGTCGCTGAACCCGAGGCTGCGCAGCGCGCGCTCACCGGCCTCCACCTGGGCGAGCTTCTCCGGGGTGACCTCCTCGCCGTGGGGGATGCGGGAGGCGAGGCAGGGGGCGGCGGGCTTGTCCGCGCAGGGCAGGTCGAGGGCGCGGGCGATGGCGCGGACGCGGTCCTTGGTCAGGCCGGCCTCGGCGAGGGGCCGGCGCACGGCGTGGTTGGTGGCGGCCTCGGCGCCGGGGCGGTCGGGGCGCAGCGCGTCGTCGGCGTTCTCGCCGTAGGCGACGGTGGCCAGGGCGTGCTCGGCGGCCACGTCCGCGGAGATCCGGGTGAAGAGCTCGTCCTTGCAGTGGTAGCAGCGGTCCACGCCGTTGGCCCGGTAGGCGGGGTTGTCCCCCTCGAAGGTCGGGAACTCCACGAGGTTGGCGCCGATGTGCGCCGCCACCCCGTGCGCCGCCGCGCGCTCGTCCGCCGCCAGCGAGGGCGAGACGCCCATCAGCGCCACGACGGCGTCTCGGCCGAGTGCCCGCACCGCGAGCGCGAGCAGCACCGCCGAGTCCACGCCGCCGGAGTAGGCGACGCCCAGCGGAGCCGTCCCCTGGAGCAGGCGGGCCACGGTGTCGGCATCGGCGAGCGCCGCGCCGGCCAGCTGGTCGGTGGTCATCGAGGTCATCGACGCTCCTCGACGTCCGCGAGCACCGCGCCGCTGACGAGGCCGGCGGCCTCCGCCGCGGCCGTGGCCCGCGTGAGGGCAACGAGCTCGCTGGTACCGAGTCGGGCCGCGAGTTCCCGCGCGGAGCTGAACTCGATCGCCACGTTCACGACCACGCCGTCGCGGTGTCCCAGCTTGACGGTGACGGGGTCACCGTCGACCTCCACGGTGGTGAACGACCGCTCCAGCACGGTCCGCCCCACCGGGGTCGAGCGCACGCCGAGCGTGGTGGTGTGGCGCAGCATCGCGTCCGTGACGTCGGAGGCGCGCTCCTGGTTCGCGAGCGCCAACAGGCAGTGGGCGGGCCGTCCCCTCTTCATGAGGATCGGGGTGAGCCAGGCGTCCGCGGCGCCCGCGGCGAGGAGGGCGTCGAGGACGCCGGGCCAGAGCCGGGGGTCCATGTCGTCCACGTTCGCGCGCAACTCCAGCATGCCGTCCTCACGGACGGCGGCGGGCGAGGCGTCGGTACGGGTCCCGACGAGGACGCGCACCACGTTGGGGTGCGTGGCCGGATCCCGGCCGCCGGCCCCCACTCCCACGGCCTCCAGGGTCATCGGGGGGAGCGGCTCGCAGGCACCCGCGAGGGACCGGACGAGCGCCATGCCCGTCGGGGTGGCGAGCTCGCCGATCCGGCCCGGAGTCGTGACGACGGCGGGGCCCTCGTAGGCGTGGCCATGGTCGCCGTTGTCGCCCCCGTCCGGGTGGTCCCCGTGCGCGTGGTCCTCATGCGCGTGGTCCTCATGCGCGTGGTCGTGTCCGTGGTCGTGCGCGTCACCGGACGCGTGCGGGTGGTGGGGGTGCGCGTGGCGGTGGGCGGCGGCGTCGTCGCGCCCCGGGGTGGAGCGGACCTGCCAGCCGAGCGCGAGCTGGGCGACCGCGGGGACGGGCACGGGGATGTCGCCGTGGGCGGCGCGGATCCGGCCCTCGCCCAGGGCGACGGGACCGGCCGAGACGGAGGTGACGCCGAGTTGGCGGAGGGCCTCACAGGTTCCGACGACGTCGGCGATCGAGTCCAGCGCTCCGACCTCGTGGAAGTGGACGTCCTCGGGGTCGATGCCGTGGACGCGGCCCTCGGCCCCGGCGAGTGCCGCGAAGGCGCCCAGAGCCATCGCCCGCGTCTCCTCCGGGATCGGCGCGCCCTCGAGATCGGTGCGGATGGACCTCCATGTGCGGTGGGGGGCGTCCTCGCCCCTGAGCGCCACGAGCACCCGCGTGGCACGCTGGCCGGCCCGCATGACCTCGGCCCGGTGGAGGCGGACGGCGAGCCCCACGACACGCTGAACCACGCCCTCGACGGCGGCCAGGTCTGCCCCGGCGTCGGTGCAGGCACCGAGCAGCATGTCGCCCGCCACTCCGGCGGAGACGTCCAGCCACGCGTGTCGGGTCATGCCCTCCATTCTGGCCCCCGCCGGTGACAGATGGGCAACTTTGTGGCAACTGTGGGTTTAGGCTGGCAGCGTGTCAGAGCAGCACGAGCCGCCGGTGCGGCGGACCAAGGCGGTGACGATCTATGACATCGCCGAGGCGGCCGGGGTTGCGGCCTCGACCGTGTCACGGGCCCTGACGAAGCCGGGGCGGGTCAGTCCGGAGACCGCACAGCGCATCCGCGAGACCGCCGAGCGCCTCGGCTATCGCGGGCGGGCTTCCCGTGACGCGGAGCCGGAGGAGCGCGCCAGTTCGAAGGTCATGCTCGTGAGCGTGGCGGGGCTCTCGAACCTCTTCTTCGTGGACACGTTGGGAGGAATCCAGGACGAGGCAGCAGCGGCGGGCTACACGGTGCTCGTCAGCGACGGGCGCGAGAGCCCCCACGTCGAGAAGCTGGCGATCGACCGCACCCTCGAGCTCGCCGACGGCATCATCCTCATCTCGCCCCGCATGCCAGACGCCGTCATCCAGCAGTTCGCACGGGAGAAGCCCGTGGTGGTGGTCAACCGGGTGGTCCGTGACGTCCCCTCCGTGATCCAGAACTTCAACGACGGCATGGCACAGGTGGTGGAGCACCTCGCCGAACTCGGCCACAAGACCGTCACCTTCATCTCCGGCCCCTCCCAGGCCTGGATCGGGGCCATCCGGCGGCAGGCCCTCGAGAAGGCCTGCCGGGAGCGCGGCCTCACGATGCGGCGGATCGGGCCCGTCGAGGGAACCGTCCGGGGAGGCGTGGGCGCCGCGACCGAATGGCTGCAGCACCGCACCACCGCCGTGGTGGCGTTCAACGACGACATCGCGCTGGGCTTCTCCTACGCAGTCAGGCAACGCGGCTTCCAGGTTCCGGAGGATGTATCGGTGGTCGGGATCGACAACACCCAGAGCACCTCGGTCTTCGCGCCCCCGCTGACCTCGCTCGCCGTCGCGGGTCACGGGCAGGGAGCCGTCGCGGCGCGGCGCATCCTC
>RZYE01000021.1 GCA_009930425.1 Actinomycetota bacterium
GAAGGTGAGCCAGGGGTTCTACGAGGCCGTGGGCATCGCCGACGTCGAGGGAGCCCTGCGCGCCATCGACAAGCTGGGCAAGATCGGTCCGGACGGCGTGACCGAGGAGCTGACCACCGCCGTCGGCGCCACCGCGGAGCAGGCGGAGGCCGCCCTCCGGCTGGCCGGGATCAATGCCGAGGACGAGTCGTTCGCGGACCGGGTGCTCGCCCTGGGGCACCGGAGCGCGCTCCTCGACGAGGGGCTCGAGGAACTCACCCGCGTGGTGGCCGCCGGCGTGCGGCACATGCCCGGCGTCCTCGTCGCGGACCTGTCCATCGCGCGCGGCCTCGACTACTACACCGGCACCGTGTACGAGACCACCTTCGTCGGGCACGAGGGCCTCGGGTCCGTCGCGAGCGGGGGCCGTTACGACTCCCTGGTGTCGGACGGCAGGCGCACCTACCCGGGGGTCGGCATGTCGATCGGGATCTCCCGCATCATGTCGAGGATCCTGGGCTCGGTGACCGCCACGAGGCCGGTTCCGACCGCCGTCCTCGTGGCCGTGGTGGACGAGGACTCGCGGCCGGACTCGGAGTCCGTCGCCCGGGAGCTGCGTGCGCGTGGCATCCCGGCCGAGGTCTCGGCCACGGCGGAGAAGTTCGGGAAGCAGATCCGCTACGCGGACCGCCGTTCGATCCCGTACGTGTGGTTCCCCCAGTCAGGGGAGGTGAAGGACATCCGCTCGGGTGCCCAGGTGGCGGCCGACCCGCTGCTGTGGGAGCCTCCCCGGAGCGACTGGTGGCCGCGCGTCGTGGCGACCGACGAACACTGAGGAAGGGCGACCATGGCCAACTCGACCCACAGCGCAGTGGTTCGACTCCGTTCGTTGAGGGACCTCCTCGCCGGCATCCCGTTCCCCCTTGCGATCGACCGGGCGGAGCGGGCGCGGGACGCCCGCGATCACCTCGTCCACCAGTTGGACGACTACGTGCTGCCTCGCTACGAACGCCTCGACGCCCCGCTCCTCGCGGTGGTGGGTGGGTCCACCGGAGCAGGGAAGTCCACCCTCGTGAACTCGCTCCTGGGCGTCGACGTCGCCGCCTCCTCCGCGATCCGGCCCACCACGCGGAGGCCGCTCCTCCTGCATCACCCCGCCGAGTCCTCGTGGTTCGAGGACGACCGGATCCTGCCGTCCCTGGCGCGCGTGCGGGTGGCCCCGGACGCCCCTCCCACGCCGGCGTCCTCCGATCCCGCCGTGCACAGCGAGCTGGAGATCCGCTCCACCCGTGGCCTGCCGCAGGGACTGGCCATCATCGACGCGCCGGACATCGACTCGATCGTCAACGAGAACCGCCAGGTCGCCGCACAGCTGCTCGCGGCCGCGGACCTGTGGCTCTTCGTCACCACGGCGGCCCGCTACGCCGACGCCGTCCCCTGGGACCTGCTGCGCGACGCCGCCTCCCGCAACACCGTGGTGGCCATCATCCTCGACCGGGTGCCGCCCGAGGTCGTCGACGAGGTCCGCACCGACCTCCGGCGCCGCCTCGTGGAGGCCGGGCTCGCCGAGGCACCCCTCTTCACGATCGAGGAGTCCGTCCTCGACGGCGACCACCTCCCGGAGGACCAGGTCGCACCGATCCGCCAGTGGCTGGGATCGCTCGCCGCCGACGCGACCTCGCGGTCACGGGTTGCCCGCCAGACGCTCCTGGGGGCCGTGGGCTCGGTGCTCGGCAACGCCGCCGACGTCGGGGAGGCCGCCCAGCAGCAGGTCGTCGCCCGCGACACCCTGAGGACGCGCGTGGTGGAGGCTGAGGAGGAGGCGCTGCGGCGGCTCGGCTCCGCGACGGCCGACGGGTCGCTCCTGCGCGGCGAGGTCCTCGCCCGCTGGCAGGAGTTCGTGGGCACGGGCGACTTCTTCCGCAGCGTCGAGGCCCAGGTGGGGCGCATCCGCGACCGGGTGTCCGCGTTCGTGCGGGGAGCACCGGCCCCCACCGAACCGGTCGAGGCCGCGATCGAGGAGGGCCTGCTGACGCTGCTCGAGGCGGAGACCCAACGTGCCGTGGCGGATGTGGACCACGCCTGGCGCTTCGAGGGCGGTGGGCGGGACCTCCTCGCGGAGGCGCTGCGCGAGCTGCCGACGGAGGCGCGCCTGCGGGGCGAGGCCTCCCGCCATGTCGTGGAGTGGCAGGACGGATTGCTCGCCATGGTGCGGGAGGAGGGCGCCGACCGCCGGTTCACCGCGCGGATGCTCTCGCTCGGGGTGAACGGGCTCGGCATCGCGCTGATGATCACGATCCTTGCCAGCACCGGTGGCGTCATCACGGGTGGCGAGCTCGCGGCGGCCGGCGGCACCGCCGTCGTCGGCCAGAAGCTGCTGGAGGCCGTGTTCGGCGAGGACGCGGTGCGCCGCATGGCGAAGCAGGCGCGCGCGAGGCTCAACGAGCACGGCGAGCAGCTGCTCGAGTGGTACCTCACCCCCTTCACGGCCGCCCTCGACGGCCTCGGGATCGACCCCGACGTGCGGGCGAGGGTGGACGCGGCCATCGCCGACGTGCGGGCCGCGCAGGCGGAAGGCGGCCTCGAATGAAGCAGGCCACCCTTGCGGACGAGGCAGCTGCCCTGACCCGTGCGATCGACCTGGCCGACGGGCGGCTGTCCGACGGGCCGATCACCGCCGCCCGGCAGACGCTCCAGAAGATCGGGGTCCGCTCCGAGCTCGCCCCGGACCGCACGGTGGTCGCCCTCATGGGGGCGACCGGTTCCGGGAAGTCCTCCCTGTTCAACGCGCTGGTCGGCGAGCAGCTCGCCCGGACCGCCGCCACGCGGCCGACCACCAGGAGGCCCCTGGCCGCCAGTTGGGGGGAGGGCGCGAGCGAGCTGCTCGACTGGCTCGACGTCCCGGAACGAACCCTGCGACCTGACGACGGCAGCGGGCTCGTGCTCCTCGACCTGCCCGACATCGACTCGACCGAGCTCGACCACCGCGAGATCGCGCACCGCATGGCGGAGGTGGTGGACGTGCTGGTGTGGGTGCTCGACCCGCAGAAGTACGCCGACGCGGTGGTCCACCAGCAGTACCTCCAACCCATGGCGGCCCACGCGGAGGTCACGATGGTGGTGCTGAACCAGGCGGACAGGGTGTCCGAGGCAGAGGTCGCCTCGATCATGCGGGACCTGCGCCGGCTGCTCGCGGCCGACGGGATGGAGTCGGTCGAGATGCACGCCGTGTCCGCCCTGACCGGCGCCGGCGTGGACGACCTGCGCACGCGCGTCCACGCGATCGCAGCGTCGAAGAAGGCGCGCCTCGCCCGGGCGCATGCGGACCTCGTCCGCGCCGCCCGGCACCTCGACGCCGCGGCGGGCGGCGCCGCCGCCGGCGAGATCACTGCCCAGAACCACACCCGGCTGCTCGAAGCATCCTTCCGGGCGGCCGGGATCCCGGCAGTGGCGGCGGCGGTGCGGGGCTCGCACATCCGCCGGGCCCGCGCCTCGGTGGGCTGGCCCCCGATCCGCTGGGTGGCACGGTTCCGCCCCGACCCGCTCCGGCGGCTGCACCTCGACCGCGCGGTCTCCACTCCGGCGCTCGCCCGCACGTCCCTGCCCGGGCCCACGCCGGTGCAGGAGGCGGCGGTGCGCGCCAGCGCCCACGCCCTCGTCGCCGGCGCGACCAGGGAGCTGCCGGACATGTGGCGCTCCGCCATCCAGCAGGAGGTGGAGAGCCGCATCCCGGCGGTGGTCTCGGCCCTCGACACCGCCGTGGCGGGGGTCGACTACGAACGGGACCGCACGCCGTGGTGGTGGAAACTCATGGGAGTCCTGCAGATCCTCCTCATCACCGCCGCCGTGGTGGGCGCGGTGTGGCTCGGGGGCCTGTACGTCATGGACTACCTGCGGATGCCGCCGCCCGTCACCCCCATGCTGTGGGAGGTACCCTGGCCCAGCGCCCTCATCATCGGCGGCCTCGGGATCGGGGCGTTGCTCGCCCTGCTCTCGATGGCGTTCGTTCGCCTCGGGGCCTCACGCAGGGCGGGCCGGGTGGCGCGGCGCCTCCGCGAGGCCGTGGCGCGCACGATCGAACGCCAGCTCGTCGGTCCGCTGCGGACCGAGTTGACGGACTACGAGTACTTCCGGGAGTCCCTCGCGTCCGTGCTTCAGTCGAACCGGCGCTTCGAGTAGGGCCGCCGCTCCTTCGAGCGCGGACCGCGGTCCGGCGCCATGCGCAGGGCACGCCCCGCGACCCGGCTCTTCTGGAGGCGGCGGATCGTCTCGTCCGACGGCTCGAAGTCGAGGTCCACCAGCGAGAACGACGGGTAGATGTCGATGCGGCCGATCGACCTGCCCTCGATGCGGCCGTCGCCCGTGAGCGCACCGACGATGGCGCCGGGCTTCACCCCGTCCTTGTGGCCCACCTCCACGCGGTACCGGAAGGCGGAGCCGTCCCCGGCGTCGCGTCGCCCGGCACGCGGTGCCTTGCGCTCGAAGGGGAAGTCATCCCCGCGGGTGGCACGGTGCTCGGTACGGCCCTTCCCCTGGCCCTCGAACCACGCCCGCAGGAAGTGCCCCTGCTCGTCGACGATCTCCTCGCGCCGCAGCCGTCCCCCCGGGCTGGTCGGTTCGGGTGCGGAGTCGACAGCCCGGGCCAACAGGGCCACGGCCAGGTCGAGGGGGTCGGCACCCGAGGCGATGACCGCCTCGCGGAACACGGAGAGGTCACCCGCGGGGAGGGTGCGCAGGACCTGCTGGATGCGGTGGTCCACCACGTCGGAGGGCGAGGGGACCGTCACCTCGGTGAGCTTGGTGTGGGTGGCGCGCTCGATGGTGCGCAGCCGGGACATCTCCTTCGGGGTGAAGAAGGCCAGGGCCTTGCCCTTGCGCCCCGCGCGGCCGGTGCGGCCGATGCGGTGCACGTAGGCCTCCGCCTCCCGGGGTACGTCGAAGTTGACGACGAGTCCGATGCGTTCCACGTCGAGGCCCCGGGCGGCCACGTCGGTGGCCACGAGCACGTCGAGCGTGCCATGGCGGAGCCGCTCGATGAGCCGCTCCCGTTCCGCTTGGGCGACGTCTCCGGAGATGGAGGAGGCACGCACGCCGCGGGCGGCCAGCGCGGTGGCCACCTCCTCGGCGGTGGAGCGGGTGCGGACGAAGACGAGGGCCGCCTCCTCCCGCCAGACGGACAGGACGCGTGCCAGTGCCTCGACCTTGAACCGGAAGGGCACGACGGCGTAGAGCTGCTCGGTGTTCTCCACGGTGGAGGAGGCCGGGGTGACCTCGATCCGGAGGGGGTCACGGAGGTGGGTGGCGGCGACGCGGGCGATCGAGTCCGGCATGGTGGCGGAGAACAGCGCCGTGATCCGCTCCGTGGGGATGGAGGACGCGATCTTCTCGACGTCCTCAGCGAATCCCATCCGCAGCATCTCATCCGCCTCGTCGAGGACGAAGACGCGCAGCCGGCTGACGTCGAGGGCACCACGCTCCATGAGGTCCATGATCCGGCCCGGGGTGCCAACGACGACCTGGGCCCCGTGCTTCAGGGCGCGGAGCTGCGGCAGGTAGCTGGACCCGCCGTAGACGGCGATCACCTCGGTGCGCTGCTTGGCGGCGAAGGTGCCGATGGCCTCGGCCACCTGCAGCGCGAGCTCGCGGGTGGGGGTGAGGACGAGCGCCTGCACGTGCCGCTCGCCGGCATCCACGTGCGCGAGCAGTGGCAGGCCGAACGCGGCGGTCTTGCCGGTCCCCGTCTGGGCGATCCCCACGACGTCGCGTCCGTCCAGCAGTGCCGGGATCGCCGATCGCTGGATGTCCGTGGGCTCGGTGAACCCGAGGTCGTCGATGGCACGCTGCAGGGGTTCCGGCAGCGAGAAGGAGTCAAAGAATGTCACGAAGAGCCTCAGGGAGTGTGCCCGGACGGGCGGAAGCGGCGTTCGGCCGCATGATCCCCCTCAGGCTATCGGCCGCCGGGCGTGGCCGGGAGGGCGGGCCTCGTGAGGTTCGGCACACGGGTGGTGGCGAGGACCGCGACGAGCGCGATGACCACCATGGCGGCGAAGCCCGGGAGGTACGGGTTCGCACCCGTCCCGAGCAACGCGGTGAACCCGGCACCGACGAGGGCGAGGGCGAGGGCCGCCCCCACCCCGTCCGCGATCTGCAGCGCCGCGGAGATCTCGCCGTGCCGGGACTCCGGCGTGGTGGCCAGGGCGAGCACCGCCATGGACGGGAACACGATCCCCATCCCCAGGCCCGCGAACACCCATCCGACGATGGCGAGCGTGGCGGGGACCTGCTCGAACACCACCAGCGAGGCCACCGCCGTGCCGGCGGCGACGAGCGTTGCCCCGCCGACGGCGGCACGGTGCCGCAGCGCGGGGTCGATCATCCGTCCCTGGATCCACGAGCCCAGCGCCCAGGTGACCGCGCCGACCGTGAGGACGATCCCCGCCGGGCCGGGGTCCCAGCCACGCTCCCGTTGCAGCAGCAGGGGGAGGAAGGACTCCATCGCGATCACCGAGCCGTTGACGAGGAGACGAGTGGCCACCACGGAGGCGATGCCCCTCCGGAGCACTAGCGTGCCGGGAGGCAGCAGCCGGGGCAGGAACGCCGCGATCGCCACGAGGGCGGCCAGCGACAGCACCACCGAGGAACTCCCGGCGGCCTGGAGTCCCGCGACCGCGGCCGCCACCGCCACTGCCGGGACCATCGTGGTGCGCAGCCGGGTGCGGAGGGCGGAGCGGCCGCGGGAGGCGGCGACGTCGTCGGCGGCACTGAGCAACGGCCGGAGGAGCAGCAGCGAGGCCAGCGCGAGCGGTGCCACCCCGAGGAAGACGAGCCGCCACGTGAGGAACTGGGCCACGTAGCCCGCCAGCGGCGGCCCCACCAGGGAGGGCACCACCCACGCGGCGGAGAAGGCAGCGAAGAACCGCGGACGGACCGCCGGCGGGACGATCGCCCCGACCGCGGCGTACAGGGTCACCGTGAGGAGCCCGGTGCCCAGCCCCGAGACCCCGCGGCCCACGGCGACGAGGGCCATGCCCTGGGCGGCACCCGCGGCCACGAGACCAGCGACGAAGAGGACCACGCCCCAGACCAGCGGACCCCGCAGCGAGCGGGCGTCGATCCAGAGGCCCGCCGCCGCGGTGGCCGCGATGTGTGCCGCCAGGGGCAGACCCATGGCGAGGGCGTAGAGGCGCAGGCCGTCAAGCTCGGCGGCGACCACCGGCATCATCGTGGTCACGGCGAGATTCTCGAAGGCGCCCAGGGAGATCAGGGCCACGGCACCGGTGAGGAGGAGGCGCAGCAGTCCCCGGTCGAGGGACGGGGGATCGGTGGGGGCGGTCTCGGGCACGATTCAAGTGTTCGCGGGGGGTGTGGCTAAGATCAAATCGCCCGCGCCTGTCTCGCGTGTGGCGCCCACAAAGGAAAGAGGTACCCCGTGCTCCGCACCCACATGGCTGGAACGCTGTCAGCATCCGATGTCGGTTCGACCGTCACCCTGACGGGTTGGGTGGATCGCCGGCGGGACCACGGTGGGGTGGCCTTCATCGACCTGCGGGACTCCTCCGGCATCGCCCAGGTGGTCATCCGGGAGGAGGTGGCGCACGAGCTCCGCGCCGAGTTCGTCCTGCGCGTGACCGGCACGGTGGAACTGCGGCCCGAGGGCAACGCGAACCCCAACCTCACCACCGGCGAGATCGAGGTCATCGCGCGGGACGTCGAGGTGCTCAACACGGCCGCGCCCCTGCCGTTCCAGGTGTCGGAGCACGCCGAGGAGCAGGTGGGCGAGGAGGCCCGCCTGAAGTACCGGTACCTCGACCTGCGGCGCAAGGCGCCCTCGACCGCGCTCCGCCTGCGCGCGCGCGCCAACCAGTCTGCCCGGCGGGTGCTGGACGCGCACGGCTTCGTGGAGGTGGAGACGCCCACCCTGACCAGGTCCACCCCGGAGGGTGCCCGCGACTTCATCGTGCCCGCCCGCCTCTCGCCCGGGAACTGGTACGCCCTCCCGCAGTCCCCGCAGCTCTTCAAGCAGCTCCTCATGGTGGCCGGCGTGGAGCGGTACTACCAGATCGCCCGGTGCTACCGGGACGAGGACTTCCGCGCCGACCGGCAGCCGGAGTTCACGCAGCTCGACGTCGAGATGAGCTTCGTGGACCAGGACGACGTGATGGCCGTCTCCGAGGACGTGCTCGCCGCACTGTGGGAGCTGATCGGCCACGAGATCCCCCGCCCCATCCCGCGCATGACCTACGCCGATGCCATGGCCCGCTACGGCACGGACAAGCCGGACCTCCGCTTCGCCCTCGAGTTGACCGACCTCACCGCGTACTTCGCCGGCACGCCGTTCCGCGTGTTCCAGGCCCCGTACGTGGGCGCCGTGGTCATGCCGGGCGGTGGGTCTCAACCGCGCCGCACCTTCGACGCCTGGCAGGAGTGGGCCAAGCAGCGCGGCGCGCGCGGCCTGGCCTACGTCACCCTCGCCGAGGACGGGACCCTCGGTGGTCCGGTGGCGAAGAACATCTCGGAGGAGGAGCGGTCCGGCCTGGCCGCCGCCACCGGCGCGGAGCCGGGCGACTGCATCTTCTTCGCCGCCGGCAAGCCCTCGGAGGCCCGGGCGCTGCTGGGCGCTGCCCGGCTCGAGATCGGCCGGCGCGTGCGCCTCATCGACGAGGATGCGTGGTCCTTCGTGTGGGTGGTGGACGCGCCGTTGTTCAAGCCCACCGGCGAGGACGACGACGTCGCCGTGGGCGGGGGCGCCTGGACCGCCGTGCACCACGCCTTCACGTCCCCGACCCCCGAGTGGATCGACCGTTTCGAGGAGTCCCCGGGCGAGGCGCTGGCCTACGCCTACGACATCGTCTGCAACGGCAACGAGATCGGTGGCGGGTCCATCCGTATCCACCGCCGGGACGTCCAGGAGCGCGTGTTCGCGGTGATGGGCATCGGGCAGGACGAGGCGCAGGAGAAGTTCGGCTTCCTCCTCGACGCCTTCAAGTACGGCGCCCCGCCGCACGGCGGGATCGCGTTCGGGTGGGACCGCATCGCGGCCCTCCTCACGCGCGCCGAATCCATCCGCGATGTGATCGCCTTCCCCAAGTCCGGCGGCGGCTACGATCCCCTCACGGGTGCGCCCGCACCGATCACCCCCGCGCAGCGGCGCGAGGCCGGCGTTGACGCCAAGCCCAGGCGCGGTGGTGACGGCACGGTCGATCCGACTCCATGACGGCGGCGCCATGACGACGGCGGGGGAGGTGGCGGCGTCGTTCACTCGGGTGGCGGCGCGGGACCGGTTCGTGCGCGCCAACGGCGGCAGGTGGCGGCCGGACGCGGTGTTCGAGCGCAACGACAGCGCGGTGCTGCGCGTTCCCCGTGGGTCCTCCACGATGGTGGTGGGTTCCGGTGAGGTGGGGGAGGTCGTGGGGCTCGTCCGCGAGCACGCCGCCGAGCTCGGCGACGTGCGGTTCGCGATCCTGCCCTACGGCACCCACCACGCCCACCCGGGAGAGGTGGAGGACGCCCTCGGGCTCGAGGTGTACGGGCCATGGGAGTGGCTGTGGTGCCGGACGCCGCCGCCGGCCCGCCCCGGGGAGGAGCACGTGCGACCGCTGGACGGGGTCCCGCAGGAGGACCTCGTGCGTGTCCTCGAGCGCGCCAACCCCGATTCCATCTCCTGGCCCGGTGATCCGGGACTCACCTGGTGGGGTTACGTCCGTGATGGGGCGCTCCTGGGGGTCTGCGCGCTGATACTGCCGGAGGCGGGGCGCGGGCAGGAGAACGGGGTCCACCTCTCCGGCGCCGGCGTGCTCCCCGAGGCGCGCCGGCAGGGCATCGGCGGAGCGATGATGGCGGCCATCACCCGGTGGGGCCTGGAACGGCACGGGCTGGTGCACTTCGGCGTCTGGCTGGACAACGATCCCGCCCTGCGCCTCTACCGCAGGCTCGGCTTCACCACCGGGGCGTGGGTGCAGAGCTACATCCGGCGCTGATCCCGGTGGGGAGGGCGGATGCTCCTGGGGAGGGTGGGTTCCCGGTGTCCGGTGGAGCGCCGGCTCTCCCTGGTTGGGGTGGGGATAGTGGATGCTCCTGGGGAGGGTGGGTTCCCGGTGTCCGGTGGAGCAAGTGCTCTCCCTGGTTGGGGTGGGAGCTCACGGTTCGGGGTGGAGCGCGTCGTAGCGCAGGAACCCCCGTTGCGCGGCAACCAGCCCCGCCAGGGCAACCACGCAGGCCACACCGCCGATCAGGGCCGCCCACTCCAGCGTGAGTTCCCCGAGCGATCCTGCGAGGACGTCCCCCAGCCGCGGCCCGCCGGCGACCACCACGATGAACACGCCCTGCAGCCGGCCACGCATGTGGTCCTCGGCGGCGGCCTGCACGATGGTGGTGCGGAACACCATGGAGATCGTGTCGGACGCCCCGGCCAGGGCGAGCATGACGACGGCGCCCGCGAGCGCCGTCGTCGGGTCCACCCACTCGCGGGCCGCGGCGAGGACGAAGAACCCGAACCCCGCGATGGACAGGCCCCAGCCGGTGACGGCGAGGACCACCGCGCGCCCCTGCCACCGCACGGCCCCGAACCGGCCGGACAGCAGCGACGTCACGAGGGCGCCCGCCGCCGTGGCCGCGGCGAGGATCCCCACGGTCCGGGCGCCGCCCCCCAGCGCCACGGCGGCGATGGCGGGATAGAGGGCGCGGGGGTGGGCGAGGATCATGGCGCAGAAGTCGGTGAGGAAGGACATACGCAGGTTCGGCCGCTTGCTGAGGTAGCTGAGCCCGTCCAGCACGGAGCGGATCCCGGGCACCCGGCGCGGGCCGTCGGTGAGCGGCGGAACCGGGGCGAGGCTCCAGAGTCCCCACATCGCGAAGACGAACAGCGCGGCGTCCGCGGCGTAGGTCACCGTGTAGCCGCTGATGTCCACGAGGAAGCCCGCCGCCATGGGGCCGATCAACATGGAGGTGCTCATCGCCAGCGAGCTCAGCGAGTTCGCCGCCGGCAGCAGCTCACGCTCCAGGATGCGCGGGTAGATGGCCTGCCGGGCGGGGGAGACCACCCCGAACGCCGCGGAGTTCAGTGCCACGAGCCCGTAGAGCACCCACTCGTTCGTGTTGCCGAGCGCGGCTTGGGTGACGTTGAGCATCGCGACCAGCCACATCACCACGCTGCCCCAGATCGCGACCGTGCGGCGGTCGTAGGTGTCCACGATCGCCCCGCCGTACAGGCCGAGCACCACGAGCGGCACCAGGCCGAAGAGGCCCACGAGGCCCACGGAGAAGGGGCTCCCGGTGATGTCGTACACCTGCAGGCTGATCGCGGTGGCGGCGAGGTTGGCGCCCACGCCGGCAAGGGCGTTGCCCACCCAGAGGCGCCGGAAGTCCGCATGCAGCCGCAGTGGGGTCAGGTCGAGGAGGAGGCCCATCAGCGCAGGGGCCGCTCAGTCGTGCGTGATGCCGTAGCGGTCGTGCAGGCGGCGCAAGGGGGCGGGCGCCCACCAGTTCCACTTCCCGAGTACCGTCATCGAGGAGGGCACGAGCAGCATGCGCACGAGGCTCGCGTCCACGAACACCACCATCAGCAGGGCGAAGCCCGCCTCCTTCACCACCACCAGCTTGCCCACGATCAGGCCCGCGAACACCAGCATCATCACGAGTGCGGCGGAGGTGATGATGCGTCCGGACTTCTGGAGCCCGTGCTCCACCGCGAAGTCGTTGTCCCCGGTCGCGTCCCAGTACTCCTTGATCCTGGCGAGCAGGAACACCTCGTAGTCCATGGCGAGCCCGAAGCCGAAGGCCACGGCGAGCGCGAGGATCACCAGCTCGATGCCGCCCAGCGGCTCGAAGTCGAGCAGGCCGGAGAGGTACCCCTCCTGGAACACGAGCACGGTGAGCCCCATCGACGCGGCCAGCGAGAGCAGGTTCACGATCAGTGCCTTGAGCGGCACCACCAGCGAACCCGTCATCAGGAACAGCAGCACGAACACCGCGAGCACCACCAGTCCGAGGGCGTACGGCAGGCGATCCAGCAGCGACGCACCGAAGTCGATGGTCGTGGCGGCAGCGCCGCCCACCCAGAACTCGAACCCGCGGTCCTCGGCGCGCAGGTCGCGGACGAGGTCGAGGGCCTCCTCGGACGCGCCGTCGACCCCGAGCTTGAGCGAGATCAACTGTCTCTCCCCCACTTGGGTCACCGGGTTCACGCGGTCCACGATCTCGAGGTCGCGGAGGTCCTCGGCCCAGGCCTCCGCGTCTTCCGCCGAGGTGTCCGCGAGGATGTACGCCTCCGGGAACTGGAGGGCGGGGAACCGTTCCTCCACCACGTCCAGGTACTCGCCCTGCGTGGAGTCGCGCGGCACGTACTCGAGCGCGTCCGCTCGCAGGTTCACGCCGGCGAGCGGCCAGGCCATGGCCACGAGCAGGCCGAGGGTGGGGACGAGCACCAGCCACGGGTGGCGGTGGACGAAGCGGGCGAGCTTCGAGAACAGGCCGTCGTCGGGCGCCACGTCCCCGAGGGCGTGCACGTGGGCGCCCACCCCGGGGAGGCGGGAGAGCACCGAGGGCTTCAGGAGCGACCGGCCGAACAGCGCGAGGTGGGCGGGCACGAGGCTGACGGCGCTGGCCACCGCCACCAGCACCACGGCCACGCCCGCGATGCCCACGGTGCGGAGCAGGGGTGCCTCCATGAGGAGCAGGCCGGAGATCGAGATCGCGATGATGAAGGCGGAGTACAGGACGGTGCGGCCCGCGGTGTCGAGGGTCCGCTCGAGGGCCTCCACCACGGCCGGGTCCCGCCGGCCCTTCCCCGGGCGTTCCCGCCTCGTCGCAGCAGCGCCCTTCAGCTCCTCCCGGAACCGCGAGACCACGAGGAGCCCGTAGTCGATCGAGAGCGCCAACCCCATGATGGAGAGGATGTTGACCACGTAGGAGTCAACGCTGAGGTACTGCGCGGCCACCCACATCGCGGCCATCCCGAGCCCGATGGCCGCGATCGCCCCGATCAGCGGCATGCCGGCCACGAGGAAGCCCCCGAACACCAGCACCAGCACGATCAGGGACAGCGGCAGCGTGATCGACTCGCCCCGGGCCAGGTCCTCCACGGTCTGGTCGATCACGGCAGCGGTGATCAGGTCCACGTTCGAGACGATGCCGCGGGTGCCGTCCACGCCGAGGTCGTCGACGACGCCGTCCAGGACCTCCTCGACCGCCACCCGGGCGGTGGCCTCGGCATCCTCGCTGAGATCGTCCTCGAGCTCCACCCGCACGATGAAGCCGTCGGCCTCGGAGGAGAGGAGTGCTGCTGCCTGCGGGTCGGCCGGTCCGGCGGGGAAGGCGAACGGGTCGAGGACGGCGGCCACGCCGTCGATGCCGGTGAGGTCCTGCCGGACGTCCGCCATGGCGGTGGCCACCCCGGCCATCTGCGCCTGGTCGGTGAGGTCCAGTCCCCAGACGATGAGGTTCACGGTGTACGGCGTGTCGTCGGCCTCGGAGAGGTAGTCCTCCGCCTGGCCACTCTCCGAGGTCGGCACCGAGGGGCTCTCCGACTGGAGCCGGTCGAACAGGCCCTCCCCGAAGGCACCGAGGGCCACGGCGAAGGAGGCGAGGACCACCACCAGCCACGCCACGATGAACCGGAACGGGTGGAGGGCGGTCTGCCGTCCGAGGGCCTTCAGCATGGGGTCATTGTCCCACCCCGTGAGCTGCGACTTCGCTCATCCGGGGCGCCATTGCCGGGCCGGCCGCCGCGTGTCCATTAGGCTTGAGGGGTGACAGTCGACCAGGGCGAGCTCTTCGTGGCGGGCGACGGCGAGGACTTCCCCGTCCCGCCGCCGCTGGCGAGCCACGGGCCCGCGCGCGTCATCGCGATGTGCAACCAGAAGGGCGGGGTGGGCAAGACCACCACCACGATCAACCTCGCCGCGGCGCTCGCCGAGTACGGCCGCAGGGTGCTGATCGTGGACTTCGACCCTCAGGGTGCCGCGTCCGCCGGCCTCGGCATCAACGCGAACGAGCTGGACAACACCGTCTACACCCTGCTGATGCACCCGCGCAGCGACGTGCGCACGGTGATCCGCCCCACCCTGATCGACAACCTCGACGTGGTGCCGGCCAACATCGATCTCTCCGCGGCCGAGGTGCAGCTCGTGAACGAGGTGGCCCGCGAGCAGGCGCTCGCGCGGGTGCTGCGGCCCGTGATGGACGACTACGACGTCATCTTCATCGACTGCCAGCCCTCGCTCGGCCTGCTCACCGTCAACGCGCTGACCGCGGCCCACGGCGTGATGATCCCGCTGGAGGCCGAGTACTTCGCGCTCCGTGGCGTGGCCCTCCTCGTGGAGACCATCGACAAGGTCACCGACCGCCTCAACCCGAAGCTCCGCATCGACGGCATCCTCGCCACCATGGTGGACATGCGCACCCTCCACTCCCGTGAGGTGATCGAGCGCGTGCGCGAGGCGTTCGGGGACAAGCTGTTCTCCACGAAGATCTCGCGCACCGTGAAGTTCCCGGACGCGTCGGTGGCCAGCGAGCCGATCACCACCTACGCGCCCTCCCACTCGGGGGCGGAGGCCTACCGGCGCCTGGCGCGCGAGCTCGTGGCCCGTGGCGATGCCGCCTGAGACCGACCGGTTCGAGGTCACCCTCTCCAACTTCTCGGGTCCCTTCGAGCTGCTCCTCTCGCTGATCACGCGCCACCGGCTCGACATCACCGAGGTGGCCCTTGCCGAGGTCACGGACGAGTTCATCTCCTACCTGGCCGCCCTCGAGGACTGGGACCTCTCCCGCGCGAGCGAGTTCCTCGTGGTGGCGGCCACCCTGCTGGACCTGAAGGCCGCACGCCTCCTGCCGCGCGGGGACGTGGAGTCCGAGGAGGACCTGGAGTTGCTCGAGGCGCGGGACCTGCTCTTCGCGCGCCTGCTCGCCTACAAGGCGTTCAAGGAGGTGGCGGACGCCCTCGAGGTGCGGATGCGGGAGGCCGGCCGGGCCTTCCCTCGCGCCGTGCCGCTCGAGCCCCACCTCGCCGCCCTGCTTCCCGAGCTCGTCATGACGGTGGGGCCCGAGGCGCTCGCCGCCCTGGCGGCCCGGGCGCTCCAGCCCCGCGAGGTCCCCATGGTCGACCTCGGCCACCTCTACGACCCATCCGTCTCCGTCCGGGAGGAGGGGTTCACCGTGGCGGACCGCCTGCGCCGCCGGCACACCTTGACGTTCCGCGCGCTCGTCGACGACGCCGCCTCCACCGCCGTCGTCGTCGCCCGGTTCCTGGCCCTCCTCGAGCTGTTCCGCGAGGGGGCGGTGGCGTTCGAGCAGGCCGAGGCGCTGGGGGAGTTGCAGGTCCGCTGGACCGGCGGGGACGGCGAGTTCACCGTGGGGGAGGACTTCGACGAGGACGCCCCGGACGAGGAGGAGGCCACCGATGACTGAGGCGTACGAGCCGGTCCCGGATGACGCAGTGCCGGAGCACCACCTGGCGGCGCTCGAGGCCGTGCTGATGGTGGTGGACGAGCCGGTGCCGGCGGCGGCGCTCGCCCAGGCCCTGGGCATGCCCACGGGGCAGGTGACCGAGCTGCTCGGCGAGCTCGGCGCCGACTACCGTGGCGAACGCGGCGGCAGGCCTCGCGGCTTCCGGCTGGAGGAACGCGCCGGCGGTTGGCGCGTGTACTCGGCGCCGGACCACGCGGACATGGTCGGTTCGTTCCTGGTCTCGGGCCAGACCGCACGCCTCACCCACGCCGCGTTGGAGACCCTCGCCGTGGTCGCCTACCGCCAGCCCGTGACCCGGGGACAGGTCTCCGCCATCCGCGGTGTCAACGTGGACTCCGTGATGCGAACATTGACGGCACGGGGCCTCGTCGACGAGGCCGGGCACGACGAGGTCTCGGGCGCGGTCCTGTACCGCACCACCGCCCACTTCCTCGAGCGGCTCGGCCTGGGCTCGCTCGACGACCTGCCACCACTGGCGCCCTACCTCCCGCAGCTTGAATCGCTCGGGGACGAGGAGTTGAGATGAACACCGAAGGCGAACGCCTCCAGAAGGTGCTCGCGCACGCCGGGATCGCGTCCCGGCGCGTGTGCGAGCAGATGATCGCGGACGGCCGCGTGGAGGTGAACGGCGAGGTGGTCACCGAGATGGGCCGCCGCGTGGATCCCGCAGTGGACGTCATCCACGTGGACTCGGCCCGCGTGGTGCTCGACGCCGACCACCTCACCATCGCGTTCAACAAGCCCACCGGCGTGGTCTCCACGATGAGCGACCCGGAGGACCGGCCCACGCTCGCCGACTTCATGGGCAGGTACAACACCCGCCTCTTCCACGTCGGCCGGCTGGACACCCCCACGCAGGGACTGATCATCCTGACCAATGACGGCGAACTGGCCCAGCGGCTGGCCCACCCCTCGTGGGAGGTGCCGAAGACCTACCTGTGCACCGTCAACGGCCGGGTGCCACGCGGCCTGGTGAAGCGGCTGAAGCAGGGCGTGGAGCTCGAGGACGGCCTCGCCCAGGCCGATGCGGTCTCGGTGAAGGAGACCGCGCCGATGGCCTCCATCATCGAGATCACCCTCCACGACGGCCGGAACCGGATCGTGCGCCGCATGATGGACGCGGTCGGCCACCCCGTGATCGAACTGGTCCGCACCCAGGTCGGGCCGATCCGGCTCGGCGACCTGCGGTCGGGGCGCTCCCGGATCATCAAGGGCGCCGAACTCGGGGCGCTCATGCGCTCGGTGGGCCTCTGATGAGCCCGCGGCACGACGTCCGGGGACCGGTGCTGATCGTGGGCACCGGGCTCCTCGGCACCTCACTGGGGCTCGCCCTGCGGGAGCTCGGCGTGGAGGTCGGGCTCGAGAACCGTTCCCCGTCCTCCCTCCACCTCGCCCGCGACCTCGGGGCCGGAGAACCCGCCGGGCCCGGCTTCCAGCCCCGGCTCGTGGTGGTGGCGACCCCGCCGGACGTCATCGTGCCGCACGTGGCGGCCGCGCTACGGGCCCACCCGCACGCCGTCGTCACCGACGTGGCCTCCGTGAAGGGAGGGCTCGCCGAGGCGGTGGCCTCCGAGGTGGGCGACGCCGTCGCCCGGTTCGTGGGGTCGCACCCGATGGCGGGCCGGGAGCGGAGCGGGGCGGCCGCGGCGGACTCCGACCTCTACCAGGGCCGGACCTGGGTCATCTGCCCTCACGCGACCGCCGACGCCGACGCGGTCGCCGCGGTGCGCCGGCTCGCCATCAGCGTCGGATCCCTGCCGGTGGTGATGGACGCGGGCGAGCACGACTTGGCCGTCGCCGCGGTCTCGCACGTGCCGCAGCTAGTGGCCTCCCTGACGGCGACCCGGCTTGCCGACCTGCCCACCGAGGCACTCGCGCTGGCCGGGCAGGGGGTCCGGGACGTCACCCGGATCGCGGCGTCGGACCCGATGATGTGGTCGGCCATCTTCGCGGCGAACGCCCGATCCGTCCTCCCCCACGCCGAGGCCCTGCTCGACTCGCTGGAGGACGTGGTGGGCGCGTTGCGCACCGCGGCGGAGGAGGGCCCCGGAGCTCCCGGCGTCATGAAGGCCTTCGCCGGGGTGATCGAGGGTGGCCGCCGCGGCGTGTCGCGGATCCCCGGAAAACACGGTGGCGCCGCCCGCCGGTACGCGGAGGTGACGGTGTTCGTGCCGGACAAGCCGGGCGAGCTGGGCCGGCTGTTCGCCGAGATCGGCGCCGCCTCCGTCAACATCGAGGATCTGCGCCTGGAGCACGCCGCCGGCGCGAAGCTCGGTGTCGCAACGCTGTCCGTCCTGCCGGCGAGGGTTGCCGAGCTGACGGCCCATCTGGAGGAACTCGGTTGGAGGGTGATGGCATGAGCCTCGTGATCGCGATCGACGGGCCCTCGGGCTCGGGGAAGTCCACGCTGGCGAAGCGGCTGGCAGGACACTACGGACTGCAGTACCTGGACACGGGGTCGATGTACCGCGTGGCGACGGTGTGGTGTCTGGACAGTGGCATCGACCTCGATGACCAGGAGGCGGTGGCGGACGCCACCCGGGCGATGCCCCTGGACATGGTGACCGACCCGGCCGGCCCGCGCGTCCTGCTGGACGGCGTGGACGTCACCGAGCGGCTCCACACCGGTGAGATCTCGACCGTGGTGTCGAAGGTGGCGGTCAACCTCGCGGTCCGCGCCGAGATGAAGGCGCGGCAGCGGGCCATCATCGAGTCCGAGCGGACCGGGGGACGTTCCGGCGGTCAGGGGATCGTGGCCGAGGGACGCGACATCACCACCGTGGTGGCCCCCGACGCCGACGTGCGGATCCTCCTGATCGCCGACCCGACCGACCGCCTCGCCCGCCGTGCCATGGAACGGCACGGGGCGGCGGACGAGAAGTCGATCGAGGCCACCCGGGACGAGGTCATCCGCCGGGACACCCAGGACTCCACGGTCTCGGAGTTCATGAGCGCCCACGAGGGCGTGGTCACCCTCGACAACAGCGGGATGGTGCCGGATGAGACCTTCGCCGCCGCACGTGCGATCGTCGAGGCCGCGGTGGGGGAGCGGTGACACCGCGGGAGGTCACGGCCTCCGACATCCGCCGCTGGGGTCCGGTGTGGTCCCGGAGGGTCGGGTGGTTCCTCGATCACGTGTGGTGGGACACGCGGGTGTGGGGTGCCGAGCACGTGCCGGCCGAGGGGCCGGTGATCGTGGCGTCCAACCACATCGGCGTGGTGGACGGACCGGTGCTGCACGGGGCGATCCCTCGCGGCTCCCACATCATCGTGAAGCAGGAGTTCTTCGAATCGCGCCTCGGCTTCCTGATGGACTGGGCGGGGCAGATTCCGGTGGACCGTTCCGCCGGACGGGCCGCACTGGTGGTGGCACTGGAACTGCTGAAGGAGGGACGCCTCGTGGGGATCTTCCCCGAGGGCAGCCGCGGTGCGGGTTCGCTGCAGGCCGTGAAGGCCGGGGTCGCGTGGCTGGCGCTCAATTCCGGGGCACCGGTGGTTCCGGCCGCCTGCCTGGGGACGCGGCCGAAGGGGGCCTCGGTGGGATACGTCCCGAAGCCGCGCGCGAAGCTCCACGTGGTCTTCGGGGAGCCGATCGCCTTGCCGGACCTGCCGAAGGGCCGGGTGGGTACCCAGGAGGCCATCCGACTGGTGTCCGAGGGGATGTCACGGCACCTGGAGGACGCCGTCGCGCTGACCGGGGTGGCGCTGCCCGGGGACGCGGGGACGCGGGCATAGCGCTGCGTGGGGGACAATTGCCCGGTGACTGAGTACGAGAACCCCACCCCGGACGAGGAACTGGCCTTCGAGGTGGACGACGCCGAGGCCGAACGCCGCGCCGCGGCACTGCGGGCGGGCCTGACGGAGTTCGAGCTGTCCGAGGAGGACGAGGCGCTGCTCGAGGGCGGTGCCGGCGAGGGCGAGGGCGTCTCGGTGCGTCCGGGCCTGCCGGTGCTGGCGATCGTGGGGCGGCCGAACGTCGGCAAGTCCACGCTCGTCAACCGCATCCTGGGGCGCCGCGAGGCAGTGGTGCAGGACCTCCCGGGCGTGACCCGCGACCGGGTCACCTACCCCGCGGAATGGGCCGGCCGGGAGTTCACCCTGGTGGACACCGGGGGGTGGGAGGTCGACCTGGCCGGGATGCACGCCCGGGTGGCGGAGCAGGCTGAGGTGGCCGTGGACCTCTCGGACGCCGTCCTCCTCGTGGTGGACGGCACGGTGGGCGCCACGGACACGGACAACGAACTGGTGCGCCTGCTGCGGCGGTCCGGCAAGCCGGTGGTGCTGGCCGCGAACAAGGTGGACGGGCCGGCGGGGGAGTCCGATGCGGCCGAACTGTGGTCACTCGGCCTCGGGCAGCCGTTCGCGATCTCCGCGCTGCACGGCCGGGGGATCGGTGACCTGCTGGACGCCGTCCTCGAGGTGCTGCCCGAGGTGTCCGCCGTCGCGGGGCCACGGCCGGAGGGCGGACCGCGACGGGTGGCGCTGGTGGGTCGGCCGAACGTGGGCAAGTCCTCGATGCTGAACGCGCTCGCCGGGTCGCAGCGCGTGGTGGTGCACGAGGAGGCGGGCACCACCCGTGACCCGGTGGACGAGCTGATCGAGCTGGGCGGCCGGCAGTGGATGTTCGTGGACACCGCGGGCATCCGGCGCCGGGTGCACCAGACGAAGGGTGCCGACTTCTACGCCTCGCTGCGGACCCAGGCCGCCATCGAGAAGGCCGAGGTGGGCGTGGTGCTGGTGGACGCCTCCGATTCGCTCTCCGAGCAGGACATCCGGGTGGTCCAGCAGGTCATCGACGCCGGCCGGGCGCTCGTCATCGCCTACAACAAGTGGGACCTCATGGACGACGAGCGGCGCTACTACCTCGAGAAGGAGATCGCGAAGGACCTCGTGCAGGTCCCGTGGGCCCCACGGGTGAACGTCTCCGCCAAGACGCGCTGGCACGTGGATCGGCTCGTGAAGGCACTCGACACCGCGCTGGAGTCCTGGGACACCCGGATCCCCACCGGGCGGTTGAACGCCTTCCTCGGCGAGCT
>RZYE01000164.1 GCA_009930425.1 Actinomycetota bacterium
GGGGCTCCGCACCCTCGCCCCTGACCAGCGCGGGTACTCTCCCCGAGCGACCCCCAGCCGGCGGGACGCGTACGCGCTGGACCACCTCGTGGGCGACGTCGTCGGCCTCCTCGACGCGGCGGGGCTGGAGCGCGTCCACGTGGTGGGGCACGACTGGGGCGGCGGCGTGGCGTGGGCGCTGGCCGCGCGGCACCCCGGGCGGGTGGCGAGCCTGACGGCCCTCTCCACGCCGCACCCGGCCGCGATGGCGTGGGCGGTGGCGCACGCCACCCAGGGCCTGGACAGCTGGTACATGCTCGCCTTCCAGGTGCCGTGGTTGCCGGAGCGCGTGCTGGCGCGGGGCATCCGGGAGTTCTACGCCTCGACGGCGCTGCCCGAGCCGCACGTCGGGCGGTACGCCGCGCGCTTCGGGCGGCCGGAGGCGCTCTCCGGCCCGCTCGGCTGGTACCGGGCGCTGCCGCTGGCCGCGCGCGGGGGCGGGACGGGCCGCGTGCGGGTCCCGACGTCGTACGTGTGGGGAATGCGCGATCCTGCGCTCGGGCGGGCGGCTGCCGAGCGGACGGGGCGGTTCGTCGCGGCGCCGTACCGCTTCGTCCAGCTCGACGCCGGCCACTGGCTGCCCGAGACACACCCGGACGCCGTGGTCCGGGAGATACTGCGGGTGGTGGACGTGGCGAGGAGGATGGCATGAACGGACGACGGTGGGCGCTCGTGGTGGCGGCAGTGGTGACGGTGGCGATCGTGGTGGTTGCGGCGCTGCAGTTCACGGGCGGACCGGTCTCGACGGCGTACGTTGCGTTGGGGGACTCGTACGCGTCCGGGGCGGGGACGTCCGAGGGCAGCGCCGAGGAGAATGAGTGCCGTCGGTCCGCCGAGGCCCACCCGAACCTGCTCGCGGCGGAGGTGGAGGCCCTGGCGGACCTCGACTTCGTGGCCTGCTCCGGCGCGACCACCGAGGACCTGCTCGCCGAGCAGTTGCCGGCGGTGGGCGCCGACACGCAGGTGGTGACGATGACGATCGGCGGCAACGACGTCGGGCTGACGCGGTCCCTGCGGGTGTGCGCGCTCACCCCCGAGAGCACCGACTGCACCGGTGCCGTGGCCGGGGCCCAGGACGTGATCGGAGAGCTGCCCGCCCGCATCGCCGACGTGATCGGGCAGGTGCGGGAGCGGGCGCCGGAGGCCCGGGTGTTCGTGACGGCCTATCCCGTGCTCGTGGGTGCCGACGTGGTCGCGGGGACGGCGGCGTGCACCATCGCCGGCTTCGACGTTCCTCCCGAAGTGGCGCAGGTGTCGGACGCGATCAACAACTCGCTGAACGAGGCGGTCGCCGCGGGGGTGGAGCAGGCCGGGGATCCGGACGCGGTGTTCGTGGACGTGGCCCCCGCGTTCGAGGGGCATGACCTCTGCGCCACCGACCCGTGGATCAACGGGGTGGTCCTGTCCGGGGGCAGCGCATCGGTGAACAGCTTCCACCTGAACGCGGCCGGGGAGCGCGCCTACGCGGACGCGTTGCTCGCCGCCGGGATCGGGGACTGAGCCTCTCAGGGGGCCGCGAACGGCCGTCCCGTGCCTGCCGGCGGCAATACGATGAACCCCATGGAAAGGGTGCCCTCGGGACAGCAGCCGATCCGGCCACCCTCAGCCACCGCCCGCCCGCGCCGCCGGCACCGCTCGGTTGCCGTGGCGCTGAACCGGATCCGGAGGGCCCGCACGATCCTCGCGGCCCTCGAGCGGTTCGATGACCTCGTCACCGCCGCCTGGCGTGACAAGCCGGAGAACTCGGTCCCCCTGCTGCGCGAGGCGATCCTCGACGATTCCGACCAACTCACCGCGATCGCCGCCGTCCACGCCCTGGTGGCCGTCCCCGACCCCGTCACTGCGCCCGCCGCCCTGCTGGTCCTCCTGAACGACCCGCTGCCGCACCTGCGTGAGCACGCCGCATGGGCGCTCGCGACCGCGCCGGTGAACGTGCTCGCCCTTCCCCGGCTCACGGACATGGTGTGCGAGGGCGGCTTCACCGGTGTGCTCGCCCAGGTGACGTTGGAGACCTGGGCCAAGACCGCACCCAAGGAGGTGCTCATGGCCCTGCGGGCCGTGCTCGCGGGACCGTGCACGGACGCGGAGCGCGCCCGGGTGGTGGAGACGATCGGACTGGTCCCCGGGACGGACACGGACGCGGTGCTGGCCGCCATCGTCGCGGATCCGCTGGAGGGTCCGGCGGCCGCGTACGCCGCCCGTGCAGCCCTCGCCGAGCTGCGCGCTGCCACCGACGGCACCGACGCCGCACCACTCGCCGGCGAGACCGACGACGGCGGCCTCACCGTCGCCCAGCTCTTCCTCCACGCGGACATCGACCGCGGCCTGCTCCACGCCGGCCAGGGGGACAACGGCGGCATCGCGACCCTGCTGGTCCACCTCGGGGACTCCCTCCTGACCGGGGACCGTGGCATCCGCCGGGTGCTGACGATCTCGCGCGGCCCGGCGAACGCCCACCTGCCGGACCGCGGCCTCCAGGACCCGGGACACCACTACCTGCCCGTCCCGCTCCCCGGCCCCGCCCGGCACACCGGCAACGCCTGGCACACCGGCAACGCCTGGCCACTCCGGGTGGCGGCCCGCCGCGGTATCGCGCACATCCTCCGCGCGGCCCATCCCATCGACGTGGTCCACCTGCGCATGGCCGACGTCGGCTCCTGGGTGGCCGCCGAGGTGGCGGAATCGCTCGGCATCCCCACCGTCCTCACCATGGCGCCCGACCCCCACGCCCTCATCGCGTCCAGGTCCGCCGCCCACACGCTCACCCGGGCCAACTTCGGCGACGCCGACGCCGCCGAGCACCTCGTGTTCCGCGTCCGCCTCCTCCGCCAGCTCGCCGATCAGTCGGCGCACGTGGTGGTGTTCCCCCGCCAGAACCTGGAGCGGGACCTCCGCGAGCTCCTGCACCTCGATCCCACGTCCGCCCGGGTCACGGTGGTGCCGGAGGGAATCGACCTCGCCCCGCTCGCGCGCGCCGTCGCGGACGTGTCCGCGGGCACCGCCTCGCCGGCACTCACCGAGCTGGATGACCTGCTGGCCACCCTGCCGGAGGAGCGCCGGGGTCTCCCCCTGGCGATCACGGTGGGCCGCCTCCACCCCGTGAAGGGCATGGCCGCGCTCGTGGAGGCGTGGGACGCGAGCCTGCGGGACCGCTGCAACCTGCTCGTGGTGGGCGGGGACCTGGAGGACCCCAACGACGACGAGGCCGAGCAACTCGCCCGCATCGACGCCGTCGTGGACCGTGGCAGCGGGCCGGGCCACGGCCTGCTGCTCGCCGGCCACCGTCCGAACGGCACGGTCGCGACGTGGCTGGCGGCCACCCTCCTCGGCCGGCCCGGCCTGGCTGCCCCGCACGGGGTGTACGTCTCGGCGAGCCTCAAGGAGGAGTTCGGCATCGCGATCCTCGAGGCGATGGCGGTGGGCCTCGTCGTCGTCGCGCCGCGTGCGGGCGGACCGGCCACGTATGTCGACGACGGCGTCACCGGCGTCCTCGCCGAGACGCGCGTGCCGGCCGAGCTGGCCGCCGCCGTCGGGCGGGCCCTCGACCTCGCCGCCGCGCCCGGTGCCCCGGAGCGGGCCGAGGAGGCGCGCCGGCTCGTGGCGGAGCGGTTCTCGATCGACACCATGGCCGCGGCGCTGGCAGGGGTGTACCGGGAGGTTGCGGGACGCGACGCCGAGCAGCGCGCAGCGGAGGCGGTGGACGCCCCGTGACGTTGCTGGTGATCAGCCCGGACTACGCCTCCCACCTGTTCCCACTCGCGACGCTGGCGACGGCGTGGCGGGACGCCGGCGTGGTGGTGGCCACGGGCCCGGCCACCGACTCGATCGTGCGCGACTTCGGCTTCGAGCGCACTCCCCTGCAGCTCGGCAGGGGCTCCAACCCCGGCGTGATCCGCGAGGAGGAGCAGCCGCGGGACGAGGGGGAGTCCCTGCGGGGGTTCTTCGCCGCCACGCGCAGGGGCGCGGTGGAGACGCTCGCGTACCAGGCGGGCGAACGGGGCACGGACCTGCTCTGGAACCCGGTGGGGGTGGCCCGCGCGGTGCAGGACATCGTGGCGCGCGTGCGGCCCGATCACGTGATCGTGGACCACCTCGCCTTCAGCGCCCGGCTCGCGCTGCAGGCCTCCGGAGTGACCCATGGGGACGTGGTGCTCGGGCACCCCTCGGCGCTGGTGGTGGGTGACGAGGTGTACGGCTACCCGTCCGCGTGGCCGCGGGCCTTCAGCCCCGACCCGGCGGCGCTGGCAGCGTTGCGCCGGCAGTGCGAGGGCGTCCGGGACACGTTCACGGCGCAGTGGAACGAGGCGCTGGCCGTGCTGGACCCGGGCGCGCCGGCGAGTTCGGACGCCTTCGCCGAGACAGGCGACGTGTTGCTGCTGAACTACCCGGCCGAGCTGCATCCGGCCACGAGGACGGCGCTGCTTCCGGAGCACGCCTTCCTCGGTTCGGCCGTGCGGACCGAGCCGCCGGATCCCGAGGTGGAGGAGTGGCTCGCCGCGGGCGGTGCCCCCATCGTGTACGTGAGCCTCGGCAGCTTCCTGTCC
>RZYE01000165.1 GCA_009930425.1 Actinomycetota bacterium
GTGTTCCCTGGCACCAACCGGGTCCTGCGCTACACCATCAAACAGCACTAAACGACACGGTCACCCTGCACGAACTTCCGCACGATGTCGGGAGTCCTGCCGGATCCGCCGTACGGGCGATGGTGAGCATCCCCGGCACCTCCGTGGCGACAGCAGTCGCCGCCGTGACGGTCGGCTCCGCGGTCGGCTGAGTAACGGTGGTGCCGGCCGTGGGCGAGGTGGTGAGAGCGTCGACGTCGTCACCACCAAACGCCAGCGCAACCGTCGCAACGACGGCGACGACGATGAGCAGGGCGACGCCCCAGCGGACTGGCTTCACGGGATCTCCTCGGGGTGGACACCGGGGGGAGCGCCCCCGCTGCGCACGTGCGGCACTTCGGCACGTGCCCCAAAGACTGCCCTACATCGCCGATACACCCGGATGGTTATCCACAGGCCTCCTTACTGCTACATCTTCCTCAACCAAGTGCCGGAAGTGCCGAAGGATGAGCAACAGGCCGCTGAGCTGCACACCTGCAGTCGGCACGTGGATTGGCCCATTCAGGACGACGTGCCGAACTTGCCGGGACCGGCGCAGTCAACTCAAGCGCGTCCGGCAGGTGGGAGCGAGGCTCATGTGACCGTACGCATCGAGCCGTTGTCCAGCGCTCGGTCTGCGGGGTCTGCGTAGCCCCGGCGCGGTTGATGCAAGGAATGGCAAACGAGCGTGTCTGGATACAGACCTCGCTTCGTGCCGTTCAATAATCAAGCACGAAACCGCGACAGACTCGCGGACGAGATATATAGGCTTCAAACCGAATAGTAGGACGTCTAGCGCATGGCCGGCTGAACTCGAGTCCGAGTGGCCACGTGTGCAAGGGAGGGAGGCGCATGCGCGGCAGATACTCCGATTGGCAGGTGCACCGAACGCTGGGAGCGGGGGATTTTGCCACTGTCTACCATGTGTGCCGCGGCGACGAGGAGGGCGCACTCAAACACTCCACCCCTTCTCAGTCCGCCCGTGAACGCCTCCGACTTGAACACGACGCCCTGATCGCTCTAAGCCATCCGTCCATTCCCAGGGTCCTCGATGCTGATTTCGAATCAGAAGAACCATGGTTTGTAATGAGCCTTGCACCTGGCGAGAGTGTCTTGGGTATCGTATCTAGGTGGGAGGAACTTGGACGGGTCCACGGACCTGTGGAGACCGTTGCGATTCTTGCCCAACTCGTGAGTGCTCTGCAGCATATGCAGGAGACTTGTGAGTTTGTTCATCGTGACATCAAGGATGCAAACGTCATCATTGATCACTCTTCCGGACTCGCAACCCTCATTGACTTCGGCTTCTGCAAGCGCGCTGGGGTTTCAGCGATCCGTGACAAGGACTCCTTCTGGAGGGCTGGTGCAGCGCGTTTTAGCCCGCCGGGAAAACTTGAGGATCCAGCGCTCGCGGTTGCGTCGCACGACGTATTTGCACTGGGCGTGTTGGCCTATCGCCTACTCACGGGAATGTTCCCTTGGACGGTAAGTACCGACGAAGGGCTTGCCGCTTATCGGAAGTTCCTTAAGAGCAATTCGTTGGTACTACCACACGAGATATCTTCGCTAATTCCACTGGAACTTTCACGTCTTGTCAGTCGGATGTTGGTGCTTAATGACGAGGATCGCATAACCACTGCCGAAGCAAAGGACCGTTGCGAGTACCTTCGCAAACACCTCTCTTCAGTTCCGATCACGAGCCGTCGTCGGGTAGCGGTGGCGTACCCCCATGTCGTCCGAGATCCAGTGCGTGGGGATATACGCTTGACGGATCTAGAGTACCGAGCACTCAACACGCGAGAGATGCAGAGACTGAGATGGATTCGTCAGCTGGGACTGACCAATCTGGTGTACCCAGGCGCCGATCACAGTCGACTTTCGCATTCGATTGGCTCACTCGAAAGAGCCGAGAGCATGCTGAGGTCGGTCGAGATGGTGGAGGGAATCAGAGTTGACCCTGACATCCGTGAAGAGGTGCGCTTGTTCGCCCTGCTTCACGACTTCTCACACATTGCTGCCGGACATACCATCGAGGATCAACTCGGCTTCTTTGTCAGGCACGACAAGAATCTTGGCCGCTGGGAGCGACTCCTCTGCGGGAAGCAGTCGGAGTTGGGGGGACTCCTCGAGAGTAGCGATGCCGGTCGTGCGACATTGCGTCGAATGAACCCGTCCAGTGAGGTGGGAGAGGATCTGGTCAAACAGGTCGTTTCTGGCCCAATCGGCGCAGATGTGTTGGACTACCTCGACAGAGATGCGTACTACTGTGGATTAGACCATCGCGCAGATTCCGCTCTATTTCGGCAGCTGAAGCTTTATTCTCGTGACAGCTCAGACGCAGGGAAACTCGTTTCGGCCACTTCGGGGAAGTATGGTATCCGAGTGGACCGGGAGTATGCTGTCGAATCGCTTCTCTCTGAGCGATATGCGATGTTTCTCAAGGTTTACACGCACACTGCAAAAATTGCAGCAGATGTAGTGTTGGGAAAGGCGTTGGCTGAGCAAGCCGGTCCAAAGAGGTCGCTGAAGGAGCCAGACTTTGAATGGTTCGGAGACGAGGGTCTCCTGAATTTCTTAGGGTCCTCAAGGAAGCCGTTAGTAGCACAAAGTGCGATGCGACTTAGGGAACGAACGTTGCCAAGAGGAGTATTTCGAAGCCGCATAATTCACGACCAAGAACGGCTTGAGGGTAGAACATACGCGGACGAGCAAAGTGAAGCAGAGAGGAAGGGCTTCCACTCGCCAGCCGGCCGAAAAGGTGTGGAGGGTACACTGGCCAAGAAGGTTGGAATAGACCCCGCCAGAGTCTACTTCTACTTCCCGATAAACGCCCCTGGATACAGCTTGGCTGAGCACTGGGTGCAGGCTAGTTCTGGGGAGCGACCGCACAAGGACCGAGTGAGCGGTGGACCGCAGATTCTCAGAAGGCATTTACGGTTGTGGGAGTGCTGGGTCTTCCTTAGTGAGGGTTCCGATTCTGAACGCCGCAGGTTGGCAGAGGCAGCAGAGGATCTTCTGCAATTGCCTAACATGATCGAAGAGTATCGAAGGGTATTGTTGTAATTTGCGCTCCAACCCGCGGGTGAGGCGAGATCAACTCCACATGTGGTCAATTTTCGTATCTCAGGGCTGGGTGTCGTGATCCGGGAGACCGCGTCTGTCCATCTCGGGAGAGTGTCGATTCAATTCCTTGCGAGATTGGCGGTGGGTGGACCAAGTTCATAGGCCCCGGAGTACAAGACCGAGCCGAAGGCTGCCGGTGGTGCGGTCGCGGGCGACGGGGTACCCACGGCTGGTGAGGCGCTGCGCGAAGCCCTTGATGCCCAGGACGTTGCGGACGCCGTGGTCGCGGCACCAGTCGGCGTAGTCGGCGTGCAGACGGGAGGTTGTCGTCCCGCCACTGTCGGTGACGATGACCCGTTCCTCCCACCACTCGGCCAGCGGGTCCATCTCGGCGAAGAACGCGGTGAGGGCGTCGCGCACCTGCATCGGTGGGCGCAGGGCGGCGAGGTCGCCGCCGTCGGCCAACCACCGGCGAGCACCGTCCACGGCGAACGCCAGCAACGCGGCGCGCCCTTCCTCGGTGTCTTCCAGGGTCGCCTTCAAGGTCGTGTCCCGCCGGGCGAGGGTGGCCTCCACCCGCAGGGGGAGCAGTCGCCTGCGAAGTCCGACGTCGTCGTCGGGGATGACGGCCAGTTCGTTTGCGGTGAAGGCGAGCTTGAACCGGGGCTGGAAGGTGACGGGGTTGCGGTGCAACAGCCGGGCCACGAGGGGGTCACCGCCGACGATGGCCTTGATCCGCGACGCGTCCAGGCGCAGCCCACCGGCTTCGGGCACGTAGACGAACCGCTTGCCCGCCAGCCGCGCCAATTCCGGCGTCGCGCCACCCGCGGAAGCCCGCGGTGCGAAGGACTCCGGTGAGGAAGTCTCAGCGTACGTGCCGAGCATCTTCGTGAACGCCGAGAACAGGGTGGACTTGCCGGACTCGGCCGCCCCGGAGAGAAACAGGAACACCTCGGCGGTCATAGATCCGGTGAGGCAGTACCCGAGCCAGCGCCCCAGGAAGCTCCGGACGCCGTCGTCCCCGCCGCTCAGGTGTGCGAGCACGCGGTCCAGGGCGTCGCACCGTGCACCGGGGTTGTAGGGGGCGTTGACGACGGCGGTGCACAGGTGCCGGGGCCGGTGGGGGTGGAGGTGCCCGGTGCGCAGGTCGAGGTACCCGGACAGCGTGTTGACGGCCAATGGGTCGGGATCCCAGGAGTCCTCGGGCACGCACATGCCGGGGAGGGTCTCTGCGCATTCGAGGGCGGCGAGGACTCGGCGGGGGGTCTCGCAGGTGCGGGCCCATTGCCGGCGCCGGTCGCGGGCGGTGCGGCGGCGGTCGTCGCCGGTGATCGCCGGGAGGGTCTCGGCTTCGAGTTCGCTGACGGCGCGAACGACTTGTTGGACCTCGGTGCGGGCGTGGTGGCCGTGTTCGTCCCAGACCCAGCGGACGCCGTCGTAGCGCATCCACCCGATGCCGGGCCGGTACCGC
>RZYE01000166.1 GCA_009930425.1 Actinomycetota bacterium
CCGCAGATAGCGCGCGAGCAGTCATCGATGATCGTCGTCAGCCAGGGCCGGGCCGGCTTGCCGTCGGTGCCCACCACGAGGACATCAAGCAGGGTGTGGTCGGCCTGCCACATCGCGTTGGGCCGCTCGGCCTGTCGGCGCAGCGCGAGCTCGTACTTGTCCCGGTAGGACCCCGGTCCCTCCAGGGCGAGAGTGACCATGCCGGGATCCAGCGCGCCGACGATGGCCCGCACCACTCCATACGACGGGACCGGCCACCCCTCCATGTCAGAGATGCCTCTCACCTTCCGGTGGATCGTGACGACCGCTGGTCGAGGCTTGCTCAACGCCAGACCCTCGATCAACTCCACCAGCTCAGCGGGTAATCGGTGACCGCCGGCATCAGAGCGTCGTCCTGCGTCCAGGCCGGCGTACCCCGAGGTGCGGTAGCGGGCGTGCCAGCGCTCCAAGGTGCGCAGCCCGATACCTGAGTCCCGGGCGAGGGCGGCGAGCGGGACTTGGTCCTCGACGTGGAGCCTGAGGATCTGCCAGCGCCCGGCCGCGTCCATGATCTACACGGCGCTTCTCGGCCGCCGCGGCACCGCTGGGACGCCTTGGCGGTTCAGCGCTCGGTAGATGGTGGTGCGGCTGACTCCCAGCACGTCCCCGATCTGAGCAACGGTCATCTCCTGCTGCTCATACATCCGCCGGGCCGCCTTAACCTGAGCGGGTGACAGCGAAGAGGGCCGCCCGCCGGTACGGCCCCGCGCCCGGGCGGCCGCCAGTCCGGCGTTGGTCCGCTCACGGATGAGGTCGCGCTCGAACTCCGCCAGCGCCGCGAAGACATGGAACACCAGCCGGCCACCGGAAGAGGTGGTGTCGATCGTCTCCTGCAAGGACCGGAACCCCACGCCGCGCTCGTCCAGGGCATGGAGCTGATCGATGAGATGTCGGATCGAGCGACCCAGGCGATCCAGCCGCCACACCACCAGCGTGTCGCCCGGTCGCAGCTGATCGATGACCTTGTCGAACTCGGGCCGGTGCTCCAGCGCCCCGGAGATGGTGTCGACGAAGACCCGGTAGCACCCGGCCGCTCTCAGCGCATCGGCCTGGAGCGACGCATCCTGGTCGGTGGTCGACACCCGCGCATACCCAAGCAGGTGCCCCATGCCGATGACTGTACCGATACTCAACCAGAGCGGGAAGTATCGAACCATAGACTCCGGTACTGAGTTCCGCTACAAACAGCGACGGCCGGGAACCGCGCAACATCAAGCTTCGCTGACAGCTCGCCGCGAGGCTCCTGCCGTTGTAGCGGAATCCTTCGTTTTGGCGTCACGCTCGGCTGAGCAGGGGCAGGCGCGCGTATCGCCCTCGCCAGGAGACGACCATGGCCAGGGTCACCAGGGCCACGAGCCAGCCCCAACGGATGTTGCGGTCGAAGGTGAGGTCGGCGTGGTGGTACCAGGTCAGCGGTAACCATTCGGCGATTGGATGTGCGCGCGCTTGCAGGAGGTAGTTGGACCAGATTGCGGCGCCGAATGTCAGCGTTCCGAGCAGTCGTCCCAGCGGGCCGATGAGGACTACTGCGAGCAGAGCGGCAGCTGTGACGTTGTTGAGGATGGGCAGCAGTTCAGCGGGTCGTGGTTCGCCGTCGGCGGGGTATAGAGCCAGTCCGGAGAAGAAGACGAGCGCACCCGATGCCGTGGCGGCGACGCTGAGTGTGGTTGAGAGGAGTGCCACCTGGCGCGCGCCGTATCGGTCCCAGTCGTCGAACCCGGTCGATATGCCGAGCACGAGCAGGACGCTAGCGAGGATCGGCACGTACTCGAAAGGTGAGATTCCCCGAGCGCTCGACATCTGGCCGGATTCTATGTAGTAAAACGCATGGGGAGCGAGGCTGATGAGCACCAGTCCGGCGAGTGCTGTGGCGCACCCCCACCACAGGGGACGTGGCCGAAGAGGCAATAGTGCCTGCTTGAGGGAGCCGGTCACGGGCCACGCCCGGTGAACGTGCAGTTCAGGAATGCGGCCTCGTTGGCCGTGTACCAGGCGAGCACTTGTTCATCGCTGGCCTGCTGCAGCTGCTGTTCCAGTGGGGTGTCACCCAGCGGCCAACGGGCATCCTGGGCCAGCCAGCTCGCGAAGGCGAAGGCGCTGGCCAGCTCCTGTTGGCCGGCGCCGTCCGGACGGGGGTCACATTGCGGGATTCCCGCGATCGAGGCGGCCATGTCGAAAGCGATCGAGTTCGCGCCCCACGATGATGCGCTGAAACTGATGATCTGTTCGGGATCACTGCCGCGTTCGACCATGGCTTCGGTCGCGGTATAGGAGGCGATGGTGGTGAACGTATCGGGCAGATGCCCATCCATCCGATCCAGTACAACGCGCAGCTCGGGCTCGAGGTCTGCCAGCGCAGGCACCTGTTCAGGCAACAGACACACCTGAAGGTCCTCCTCGAACTCACTGCATTCGACAGGTTCTGCGCTTGCGGGTGCGAACGGGTATGGGAGCACGGTCGGTAACCACGCACCGACGAGGGTGAGGCAGCCCAGAGCTACTGCCGAACCGATGAGCGGTCCTCGGCCCAGTCGTGCGCTGCTGCGTTGCACGCCGTAGCTGAGGGTCGCTATGGCTGCCACGACCAACACGTACAGCAGCACGATGACTGCCGGGCTAGGTCCGGTGAAGGGTCGGTGTTCCATAGCCACCATGGCAGGGAAGAGCAGCTGGCCGATGCCCCTTGTGTCGGGGCCTGTGACGAGTCCGTAGGTCATCGGGATCGGCAGCAGCCACGCTGCTGCGCCCACGAGTGCCACGAGCGGTGCCACCCAGTTCGCGAGCACCAGCCCGGTCAGGAAGCCGCCTACGACGAAGAACGCCAGGAATGTCGTGGCAAGGGCCAGCGCGATCAGGTACGAAGACCAGGCGGGTACCTGGGTTCCGATCCACCAGGTGCCCACCACACTGGCGAGAACGAAGAGTGGCACGATCCAGCCCAGCAGCACTCCCAGCACCTGCAGCGCCTGCCGTCCGGAGGCCCGGCGTGAGACCGGGTTGGCCAACGGGGATGTTCTGGCGGCCAGGCGCCACGACACCCACGCCGCTGCCGCCGCAAGCGCGGGTCCGGAGATCATCAGTGATTCTGCGGGCATCCCAGCCAGCCGGCTGGGGGCGATGTACAGCCAGTCGCGTGCCTGTGTGATGTACCAGATCGTGAAGCCTGCGGTGAGCAGGGCGGGGACCACGGGCATCCACCACGGCAGCGGCCACGTCAGCCGCGCGGTCTCACTGCGTGGCACGGTTGGCCGCCTGCCGACGGTGCTCAGCCAAGAGGCTTGCGTAACCGCGTTCCAGGGGGGACCCCATCGCCTGAAACTCCTCGCCGTTGGCCTTGGCGTGCTCGGCGAGCGCGGCGGGAGTGCCGTCGAACACCAGCTCGCCGGCGTCGAGCACCAGTACCCGATCGCACAAGGCGCTCGCATCGTCGGCCAGATGTGTCGAGATCAGCATGCCCGACTCTGCTGCCAGCATTCGAAGCTGGCCCCGCAATGAGAGGCGAAACTCCGGGTCGAGCCCCACGGTGGGCTCATCCAGCACCAACAGCGCAGGCCGATGCGCGATCGCCGCGGCAATGCCCACACGTTGTCGCTGCCCACCGGAGAGACGTCCTGCCCTGCGTCCGGCCAGATCGGTGATACCCATAGCCTCAACCGCCCAGGCAGCGGCCTCGAACGCCTCCGAACGACTCAACCCGTTGGTCCAGGCGGCGTAGGCGACCGTGTCCAGTACGCGCATCGAGCGCACCAGCCGCACTCGTTGCGGCAGCACTCCCAAACCGAGTCGGATCTGGGAGCGCCCCGCACGCGTCGCCGCGTCGTGTCCCAGCACGCTAACCGTGCCCGCCTTGGGGGCCAACCGGGTCGTGAGCACGTTCATCAAGGTCGACTTGCCCGCACCGTTCGGACCGAGCAAGCCCGTGACCTTCCCACCAAGTGAGAAGGTCACGGACCTCAGCGCGGCCCGACGACCGTAAGAGACCGAAACGCCCTCCACGTCCGCCAGCGCCGCGGTCACACTCGTCGCACCTCTGCGGTTCGCTCCACGCCCGGTCAGAGCCGGCAACTCGTGGTCGAGCTCGTGAACGTCGACGTACTGGACAGGTCGTCCGGTCCACCGACGATACTGGCGCGCGTGTAGAGCACGCGGTTCTGCGGACTACCCCAGTTGCAGTGGCGGTAGTAGTTCGCTCCCGACGTCGCGTTGTTCTTGGACGACATGATCAGGTCCGGACCGGCGTTGGCCCACTTCAGCTGCAGGTTCATCGTGGACGAGCCGCATCCCGAATAGACGCCCTCGAAGTACACCCTCGATGTCGGACCGCTCCACGGTGTCGTGGCAGTCACAACGCATGCGGCCGGACTAACCACGGCATCCGAGTCATCGCTCGACACCGCGCTGGCCGGCCCCGCCGCGAGGCCTACCAGCAAAAGGCCTCCCATGATCGACGTCACCAAACGGCTAGTCATCTCTGACCCCCTCGAACCCCCCGAGGCCGAGAATGCGC
>RZYE01000167.1 GCA_009930425.1 Actinomycetota bacterium
GCGGATCTCCTCGGGCTTCACGGTGGGGGCGTAGCGGGCGATGACGCGACCCTCCCTGTCCACGAGGAACTTGGTGAAGTTCCACTTGATGGCCCCGCCGAGCACGCCCTTCTTCTGCTGCTGCAGCCACGACCACACCGGGTGGGCGCTGGAGCCGTTGACCCTCACCTTGCCGAACATCTCGAACGTCACGCCGTAGTTGCGGCGGCAGACGGACTCGATCTCCTCGGCGGTGTCCCGCTCCTGCTTGAACTGGTCGGACGGGAAGCCGATGACGGCGAGCCCACGATCGGCGAACTCCTGGTGGAGGGCCTCCAGCCCGGTGAACTGGGGGGCGAGGCCACAGTCGCTCGCGGTGTTCACCACGAGGACCACCTGGCCGGCGTAGTCCGCGAGGGACTTCTCGGTCCCGGCGAGGGTGGGGGCGCTGAAGTCGTGGAGGGTGGTCATGGGGTCTCCTCGGTGGAGTGGTCGGTCGGGGAATCGGCCTCGAGGAGCCGCCGCGCGAGGTCACGCAGGGCGAGGGCGTCCTCGGGTGGCAGGGGCAGGTTCTCCTGCAGCGTGCAGTTGATGCGCTCGGCCTGCTCGCGCATGGCCCAGCCGGCCTCGGTGAGGGTCACGGTGAGCCGGCGGCCGTCGTCGGGATCGGTGCGGGCACGGGTGATGAGGCCCGCACCCTCCAGCCGGACGAGCAGCGGGGAGAGGGTGCCGGAGTCGAGGAACAGGCGCTCGCCCAGCTCGCGAACGGTGATCCCGTCCTTCTCCCACAGGGCCAGCAGGACCACGTACTGCGGGTAGGTGAGGCCCACCTCGTCCAGCAGCGGCCGGTAGGCGGCAGTGATGCGGCGCGACGCAGCGTGCAGCGCGAAGCACAGCTGGTGGTCGAGGGCGAGGTCGGCGGGCATGCCTCAATCATCACACGCAACAAGATTGTGTGCAATCTAAACGTGCACGACCAAGGGGAGTTCCACCACGCGGGTCACCCCCACGCCGTCGAGGAGTGCCCGGTCGTGCGTCACCAGCACGAGCGTCCCGGTGTACGCGGCGAGTGCCTGCTCGAGCTGCTCGATCGCCTCGACGTCGAGGTGGTTGGTCGGCTCGTCCAGCACCAGCAGGTTGACCTCGCGGCCCTGGAGGATGGCAAGTGCCGCCCGCGTCCGCTCGCCCAGCGAGAGCGAGTCGCACGGCCGGCCCACGTGGTCCGCGCCGAGGCCGAACTTCGCGAGCAGGGTGCGCACCTCGGCCGGCAGCCACGCCTCGGCGCCCCCGTCGAGGAGGTGCCGGCGGACGACGTCGGCGAGCGGCTCCGGCCCCGACACCAGCGCCCGGTCCTGGTCCACCACCCCGACCCGCACCCGCGTCCCGGCCGAGCGGCGCCCGGACGTGAGGGGAAGGGAACCCAGCAGCGCCTGGACCAGGGTGGTCTTGCCGCTGCCGTTCGGGCCCGCGATCGCCAGCCGCTCGCCGTGGCCTAGCTCGAGCGTGACCGGGCCGAGCGTGAAGCCGTCGCGGCGGACCACCGCCTCGGACAGGGTGACCACCACGTCTGCGGACGGAGGCGCCTGCCGGATCGAGTACGCGAGCTCCCACTCCTTCCGTGGCTGCTCCACCTCCTCGAGCCGCTCGAGCGCCCGACGGGTGGCGGCGGCGCGGGCGCCCTGGGCGTCGGCGCGCTCCTTCTTCCGTTGCCGGATGAACTTGTCCGTCTCCCCGGACCTCCCGACGGCGGCGCGGCCCTTCGCCGCCCACTCCGCCCGCCGCCGGGCCTGGGACTCCAGCGCGCCCCGCTGCTCGGTGAACGCCTCCCAGTCCTCCCACGCGTGGGCGCGGTCGAGGGCCCGGGCCTCCCAGTAGGCCGACCATCCTCCGGCGTAGTGGCCGATGCGCTGCTGGTGGAGGTCGAGTTCGAGGACCTGGGTGGCGACGTCGTCGAGGAACGCACGGTCGTGGCTCGCGATGAGGACGGGCGAGGCATGGGAGCGGACGAACGCCGTCATCAGGGCGAGGCCGGCGTCGTCGAGGTCGTTGGTGGGCTCGTCGAGGAGCAGGAGGTCGTACTGGCTGGCGAGCACGGAGATGAGGGAGGCACGCGCGGCCTGCCCGCCGGACAGCGAGCGCAGCGGGCGGTCGAGGGGGACGTCGAGACCGGCGTCGTGTGCGAGGGCGGGCAACCGGTCCTCCAGGTCCGCCCCGCCGAGCGCCAGCCAGCGATCGAGGGCGCGGCCGTAGCGGGACGCGGCGGCCCGGCTCTCCGGCTCGGCCGCCAGCGCCGCCGCGGCTGCCTCCATCCCGGCGGTCGCATCGGCGACGCCGGTCCTGCGGCGCACGTAGTGGAGCAGGCTCTCATCCGTGGCGGGCGTGGACTGCGGGAGGAACCCGACGGTCGAGTCCGGCGGCGCGAGGCGGACGGCGCCGGTGTCGGCGGGGTGGAGGCCCGCGACGATGCGCATGAGCGTGGTCTTGCCGGCGCCGTTCGGGCCGACGACGGCCGCGACGTCCCCCGGCGCCACCACCAGGTCGAGGCCGGCGAAGAGCGGGCGGTCGCCGAACGAGGCGGCGAGATTGCTGAGGTGGAGTGAGGCGGTCATGGATCTCCTGGGCGCGACGGGATGGTGGGTGGAAGGCGCCCCGGGATCACATGTCCTCGAGGGTGGCACGGCTCCCCGAGGTGGGGCAAGGTGTTTTCCATGGCGAGGATTGCGACCGGACGGAACGAGACACCCGAGGAGCGGTCCGACCGCAACTGGAACGAGCTCCTCCAGGAGTTGCGCGTCATGCAGACGGGCACGCAGATCCTCACCGGCTTCCTGCTCACCCTGCCGTTCCAGTCCCGCTTCACCGAACTGGACGACTTCCAGGTGACCACCTACCTGGTGCTGGTGGTGCTCGCGGTGGCCACCACGATCGTGGTGGTGGCGCCGGTGAGCCTCCACCGCCTCCTGTTCCGCCGTCACCTGAAGTCCGAGACGGTCACGATCGGGGACCGGATCCTGAAGATCGCCCTCGGGTTCCTCGGGCTCGTGGTGACGGGCGTGGTCCTCCTGGTGTTCGACGTCGTCACCACCCGGGGTGTCGCGCTCGCCGTTGCGGGGGCGGTGGCCATCGCCGTGCTGGTGGCGTGGCTGACGGCGCCCATGCGGCTCGCGCGCCGGAACGCCTGAGATTCATCACCGGTTGGGGCTGGGTACTGGATAATCCATTCCATGTCACACATCTGGGTGGGGATCATCACGCTCCTGATCGGCGCGCTCTTCTGCTTCCGCGGCAACGTCGCGCTCCGGGCGGTGATGGCCCTCTGGGGCGCCTTCGTCGGGTTCTGGCTCGGAGCGGGGGCGGCGTCGGGCCTCAGTGGCGAACCGCTGCTCGGTGGGCCGATCAGCTGGATCGTCGCCCTCCTCGTCGCCCTCCTCTTCGGAGTCCTCGCCTACGCCTTCTACGCGCTGGCGGTCGTGATCGGCATGGGCTCGATCGGACTCGGGCTCGGGACCGCCATCACGGCCGGGCTGGGGGTGGAGAACAGCGCCGTCGTCATCGCGGTGGGGGTGCTCGGCGCGGTCGCGCTCGCGATCCTCGCCGTAACCACGAACCTGCCCTACGTGCTGCTGGTCGTCGTCAGCGCCATCGGTGGTGCCGCGGCGATGGTGGGGGGACTGATCCTGGTGCTGGGGGTCGTGACACTCGACGCCGATCAGGCGGCGATCCAGGACGCCGTCGGGACGCAGTGGTGGTGGACGGTCGTGCACCTCGCGCTGGCGGTGGCCGGCGTCGTCGTGCAGCTGAGGAGCGGCACCCGCACGGACGTCAGGCGGGAATGGCGTCAGGTGGAGGCCCCCCGCAGCTGAGATGGACGCCTTCCTCTGGGCCCTCGCCGTCCTGCTCTCGGTGGTGTTCCTCGCTGCCGGGGTGCCGAAGCTCGTGCGCTCGAAGGAGGAGTTGATCGAGTCCGGCCAGTGGTTCGCCCCCCGCCTTCCGGAGGGCGTGATGAGGGCGGCAGGCGTGGCAGAGGTGGCAGCGGCGGTGGGACTGGTGGCGCCCGCCCTCCTCGGAGTCGCCCCGGTGCTGGTGCCGGTGGCCGCATCGGGGATCGTCCTGCTGGAGGCGGGCGCCGCCTTCGTGCATGCGCGGGAGGGCCTCTACAAGCTCGTCACGGCGAACCTCACGCTCGCCGGGTTGGCGTTCGTGATCGCGTGCCAGCGGTTCGGGCCCTACGCGCTGTAGATCACTGCCTGGTGAGCTGCATGAGCTGACCACGGACCGAGGTCCCAACTGGGTCACGAACGGCGGACACGTTTCGCCGGGTGTTCCGCACCACGGCCCTGAGGTGCGACGATGGGCGGGCGCACAATCGCGCGGGGGAAGGGAACACGCCGATGAGGGTCTCGCGACGCCGCTCGCTCACTCTCGCATGGAGCGCTGCGCTCGCGTGCTCGCTGGCCCTTTCCGGGTGCACGTCCTCCGGGGGGTCGCCCACCGCTTCGGGGACCACCGCGAGTCCGATGGTCTCCCCCTCGGCACTGGCGCCCACCACGCCGGCCCCGA
>RZYE01000168.1 GCA_009930425.1 Actinomycetota bacterium
CGAGGGGGAGAGCGCGACCGTCACGGTCAGCTTCCGCGCCGAGAAGGGAGTTGACATCGGTGGCACCCAGGCTGTCCTCGTGGTGAAGGCGGTGAGCGGTGACGCGCTGACGGCGGCAGGCGAGGAACTCGCCCACGCAGCCCTCTACGCATACATCAAGTGATCAGGACTCGACGCCGCGGTCCACCACGGCGTCGCCGTCGTCGATGCCGTCGTCGTCCCGGACGACGGTCACCCGGATCCGGCCGATCCGCTGCCGCTGGACGTCCAGCACGGTGAGCTCGAACCCCGGTCCGAGGACCACATCCCCCGCCTGCGCGACGCGTCCGAGACGGGACATCACGTAGCCCGCGACCGTCTCGTAGGAGCCGTCGTCGGGAAGGACGATTCCCGTCAGCTGCGCGAACTCCTGCAGGATCAGCCGCCCGTCCACCTCGAGGACGCCGTCGCGCCCGAGGACGAGGTCCTCCGGCTGGCGAGACAGGTCGTACTCGTCGTAGATCTCCCCGACGATCTCCTCGAGCAGGTCCTCCAGGGTCACGATGCCGTCGGTGCCGCCGTACTCGTCCACCACCATCGCGATCTGGTGCCTCTCCCTCCTCATCCGGGTCAGTGCCCCGAGGACGTTCACAGTCCCGGGGAACATGAGGATCGGCCGGGCGACGTCCCCCACCGTCACGCCGGCCTCGTCCTGGGCGCGGAACAGGTCCCTGAGGTGGACGAATCCGACGATGTCGTCGGTGTCCTCGCGGTACACGGGATACCGGCTGTTGGGAAGGCCGCGCATCGAGGCCAGCGCATCGCGGACGGTCTGCGCCTCCGCCATGAAGTTCACCTCGGTGCGCGGCCGCATCACCTCCACCACCGTGCGGTCGGCGGCGTCGAAGACGTCCTGGAGGATGCGGCGATGTCCCTCGGTCAGGTTCTCCGACGAGTTCACGATCGCCCGGATCTCCTCCACGGACACGGCCTCGGTGTGGGCGTGCGGGTCTCCACCGAGGAGGCGGACCACCAGGTTCGTGGAGACGGACAGCAACCAGATGACCGGCCGCATGAGCCGCGCGAACGCCCCCAACGGCGGCGCGACGATCCGGGTCATCCGCTCGGAGTTCTGCATCGCGAGCCGCTTCGGCACCAGTTCGCCGAGCACGAGGGAGAGGTACGCGATGAGCAACGTCAGCGCCACGAGCGCCACCGTGTCGGCGATTCCTTCGGGCACCCCTGCCTCCACGAGGGCGGGCACGAGGTCCGGGGCGATTGTCGAGGCCCCGTACGCCGAGGAGAGGAAGCCCGCCACGGTGACGCCGATCTGCACCGCGGAGAGGAAGAGGTTGGGGTTCCTCACGAGCGCAGCGATCCGCTCCCCCCGCGGTCCGGACTGCTCGAAGTGGCGCACCTGGCTCTCGCGCAGGTTGACGATCGCCATCTCCGTCCCGGCGAACACACCGCCGATCACCACGAACAGCAGCACCAGCAGGAGGTTGACCGCGGTCTCCATGTCCATGCCTCGAGGCTACTGTCCGGAGGCCCACCACGGCGCCCACGCTCGGACGACGGCGCCGCCCACGGAACGTCGTCGTCCGATCGCCTAGGCTAGGGGATCGTGGCCACCGATTTCCCCGCAGCACTCGACCAGCTCCGTTCCACCTACGCGTCCATCCGTGCGGTGCTGAACCCGGAGGCGCTGGAGGCCAGGATCGCCGAGTTGTCCGAGAAGGCATCCGCCCCCGATCTCTGGGATGACCCGGACGCGGCTCAGTCCGTCACCTCGCAGCTCTCCCACGCGCAGACGGACCTGGAGAGGCTGAACAAGATGGGGGAACGGATCGACGACGTCGAGACCCTCGTCGAGATGGCCACCGAGGAGGACGACGCGGACACGCTCGCGGAGGCTGAGCGCGAACTCGCGAAGCTGCGGACCGACCTGAGCGCGATGGAGGTGCGGACGCTGCTCTCGGGCGAGTATGACGAGCGCGACGCCGTCGTCACCATCCGTTCGGGAGCGGGCGGCGTGGACGCCGCGGACTTCGCGGAGATGCTGCTGCGCATGTACCTGCGCTGGGCGGAGCGGCACGGCTACCCCACGAGGGTGCTGGACACCTCGTACGCCGAGGAGGCAGGCATCAAGTCCGCGACCTTCGAGGTGAAGGCCCCCTATGCGTACGGCACGCTCTCGGTGGAGGCCGGCACCCACCGGCTCGTCCGGATCTCTCCGTTCGACAACCAGGGGCGGCGCCAGACGTCGTTCGCGGCCGTGGAGGTGATCCCGCTGATCGAGCAGACGGACCACATCGAGATCCCGGAGAACGAGATCAAGGTGGACGTGTTCCGCTCCTCGGGCCCGGGCGGCCAGTCCGTGAACACCACGGACTCCGCGGTGCGCCTGACCCACCTCCCCACCGGCATCGTGGTCTCGATGCAGAACGAGAAGTCCCAGATCCAGAACCGGGCCGCCGCGCTCGTGGTCCTGCAGTCCCGGCTCCTCCTGCTGCGCAAGGAGGAGGAGCAGGCAGAGAAGAAGGCGCTGGCGGGGGACGTGAAGGCGTCGTGGGGTGACCAGATGCGCTCCTACGTGCTGCACCCCTACCAGATGGTCAAGGACCTGCGCACCGAGCATGAGGTGGGCAACACGAGCGGGGTGTTCGACGGCTGGATCGATGACTTCATCGATGCCGGAATCCGCTGGCGCCGGCAGCAGGACGCGTCGCCCGACCAGGGGTGACGGACGGATGGAACGGGCCCGGACGGGAATCCTGACCAGTTCCTCACATGGGGTGGCCGGCCGTTGACGGGCGGCGTGTCGTGACTGTTACCCTGAAGTAGAGCTTTAGCCTTGGTAGTGGCCAGACCCATAGCTTCCCCCACCTCCGACCCTGGCCGGATGAGCGACCGTGATCCGTTTCGACAACGTCTCGAAGGTGTACGCGCGTGGCGCGCGTCCCGCGCTCGACGACGTCAACGTCGAGGTGGCTCGCGGCGAGTTCGTCTTCCTCGTGGGGGCCTCCGGCTCCGGCAAGTCCACGTTCCTGCGGCTGGTGCTGCGGGAGGAGCGGCCGACGTCGGGCCAGGTGTTCGCTCTCGGGCGCGACCTCGCGCAGATCTCCACCTGGAAGGTCCCGCACCTGAGGCGCCAGATCGGGGTGGTCTTCCAGGACTTCCGTCTCCTGCCGGACAAGCCGGTGTTCGACAACGTGGCGATTGCGCTGCAGGTGATCGGCAAGCCCCGGCACCACATCCAGACCACCGTCCCCGAGGTCCTCGAACTCGTTGGACTCGAGGGCAAGGAGCGGCGACTGCCGCACGAGCTGTCCGGTGGCGAGCAGCAGCGCGTCGCCATCGCCCGGGCCTTCGTCAACCGGCCCTCCATCCTCCTGGCCGACGAGCCGACCGGGAACCTGGACCCCCGCACCTCCGTGGGCATCATGCGCCTCCTCGACCGGATCAACCGCACCGGCACCACGATCGTGATGGCGACCCACGACGACGAGATCGTCGACCAGATGCGCAAGCGCGTCATCGAACTTGTCGACGGCGTCGTGGTGCGTGACCAGGACCGCGGCGTCTACGGGGCGGGGAGGTAGCCCATGCGCTGGCAGTTCGTACTCTCCCAGGTCGGCTCGGGCCTCCGGCGCAACCTCGCGATGGCCGTGGCCGTCATCATCGTCACCTTCGTCTCCCTCACCTTCGTGGGTGCTGCCGCGCTGCTGCAGATGCAGGTCACGAAGATGAAGGGGGAGTGGTACGACAAGGTCGAGGTGGCCGTCTTCATGTGCCCGGACGGCTCCGCCGCCGCCGCGTGCGCGGGTGGTGCCGTGACCGAGGAGCAGCTCACGGACGTCCGGGAGACCCTTGAGTCGTCCGCCCTCGCCCCCTACGTGGAGCAGGTTTTCCTGGAGACCCCGGAGGAGGCCTACGAGAACCTCCTCGAGATCGCGGACTCGCCGTGGCTGGAGTCGGTCACGCCGGACCAGATGCAGTACTCGTACCGGGTGAAGCTCGTGGACCCCGAGCAGTACCAGGTCATCGCGGACGAACTCTCAGGCGTCTCGGGCGTCGAGCGCGTCGTCGACCAGCGCGAGACGCTCGAGCCGTTGTTCAACATCCTCAACCGCGCCACCATGCTCTCCGTGGGGCTCGGACTCGTCATGGTGGTCGCAGCCGTCCTGCTGATCACCACCACGATCCGGCTCTCCGCGATGAGCCGGCAACGGGAGACCTCCATCATGCGGCTGGTGGGGGCCTCCAACATGTTCATCCAGCTGCCGTTCATGCTCGAAGGTGCCCTCGCGGCCCTGGCCGGTGCTGCCCTGGCCGTCGCGGGACTCTGGGCTGCCGTCCGCTACCTCGTCCAGGGGTGGCTTGCGGAGGGCGCCCCCATGGTCAACTTCATCACCACCACCGACGTCTGGATCGTGGCCCCGTTCCTCGTGCTCGCAGCGATCCTCCTCGCCGGAATCTCCTCTCTCGTCACCCTCGGCCGCTACACAAAGGTGTGATCATGCGTCGTCGATTCCAATCCCTCATCCTCGCGACA
>RZYE01000169.1 GCA_009930425.1 Actinomycetota bacterium
CGGAGGTACTGCGTCATCCAGAACACGCCGAACGCGCTCACCATGCCCGGCACGATGACGGCCTGCAGCTGCCCGATCCAGCCGAGACGCGACATCACGATGAACAGCGGCACGATGCCGAGCTGGGTGGGAACGGCCATCGTGGCGATCGCGAACACGAGCAGGGGGCCCCGGCCGCGGAAGTCCAGCTTCGCGAACGAGTAGCCCGCCAGGGTGGAGAACATGGCCACCGAGCCGGAGGTGATCACCGCGACCACCACCGAGTTCCACAGCGCCGGCCAGAGGTTGACGTCCGAGTTCACCACCCGCTCGAGGTTGGCCAGCAGGTTGCCCTGCGGGAGGAGGGAGGGGATCGGGTTGCGGGCGATGGTCGCGGCATCCGAGGACGCCAGCAGCACCGCGAACCAGAGCGGGTACGCCGAGACCAGGAGCACGAGCGTGAGGAACGCGTAGGTGACCCACCCCGGGCGGCGGTTGGTGCCGCCCTCGCCGCGGTGGGTGGCGACGCCGCCGCCCGGGTTGGGGCCGACGCCGTCGGCCGGGTGGCGGGCGACGCCGTCGGCGCGCGCACGACGGCGGGCCGCCCGGGCCGCCCCCCTGCCCGAGGTCTGCGCGATGGCGGGGATGGAGTTCACCGGGCCACCCCCGTCCGTGTCCGGCGCTTGCGGGGCGGGCTGTCGGCGGAGGCGATCCGGCGGACGGCGGCGAGGTTCACCAGCCCGACCGCGAGGATGACGAGGAACAGGATCCACAGCACGGCGGCGGCGCGGCCGAAGCTCTTCTGGGTTCCCCACCCCAGTTCGTAGAGGTACATGGTCATGGTCATCCATTGGCGGTCCGAGCCGCCGCGGCCGAGGACGTCGAACATGCGGGGCTCGTCGAAGATCTGCAGGCCGGCGATGGTGGACATGGCGACCACGAAGATCACCGTGGCCCGGATCATGGGCACCGTGACGCTGACGAACTGGCGGATCCGGCCGGCGCCGTCGACGAGAGCGGCCTCGTACAGGTCACGGGGGACCGCCTGCATCGCGGCCAGGAAGATGAGGGCGGTGTAGCCGGTCCACCGGAAGTTCACCATGGTGGCGATCGCCACGTGGGACGCGAAGCGGTCCGCGTGCCAGCGGATCGGCTCGGCCCCCCAGTCCATGAGGAGCGCGTTGACCAGGCCGGACTGGTCCGCGAAGATCTTCGCGAAGATGAGCGACACCGCCACGGGCGCCACCACGTAGGGCAGGAGGACTCCCATGCGCCAGAACGTTCGGGTGCGGATGTTGGCGTCCAGCACGGCGGCGATGACGAGCGCCACGAACACCTGGGGGATGGAGGAGAGCAGGAAGATCGAGAACGTGTTCGCCAGGGCTCGCCAGAAGCGTTCCCGCCCGAGGACCTCCACGAAGTTCTGGGTCCCCACGAAGTCGCCCTGTCCGCCGATCAGGTGCCAGTCGTGCACCGACACCCAGGCGGTGTGGAGCAGCGGGTACAGCCCGACGAGCAGGAACAGGATGAAGAAGGGGCTGATGTACAGGTAGGGGGAGGCCTTCACGTCGAGGCGCGAGAGGCGGTCCCGACGGGACGGCGTGCCTGACGGGGATGTGGACATGTGGCTCTCCGAGGGGGCTGGGGGTGATGAGGATCGCACACTCGGCGGTCCGCCACCACCCCCGGCAACCCGGTTACAGCCCGAGGTCCTCGAAGCCCTGCAGCGCCTTGTTCCACGAGGAGTCAGGGTCGTCGATGTTGTCGACGTCCACGCGGTTGATGGCATCGGTCACGAGGGAGCGGATCGAGAAGTAGTTCGGGCCCTTGAACGGCGTCACCGTGACGGCTTCCGCCCTGTTGGCCAGGATCTGGCCGGTCGGGGCGTCATTGAAGAACGGGTTGGTGATGCTGAGCAGTTCCTCGGACTCCAGCGCCGCGGCCTGGCTCGGGAAGGTGCCCTTGGCGATGAACGCCTTGATCTGCTGCTCGGGGGCGGTCAGCCACGCGGCGAGCGCCTTGGCCTCCTCCGGGTGCTCGGTCTGGGTCGGCACGGTCAGGTAGGAACCGCCCCAGTTGCCGCCCCCGCCGGGGAAGACGTCAGCGATGTCCCAGCCCTCGACGCCGGCGGCATTGCCCTCGATGACGCCGAGCATCCAGCCCGGGCAGAGCATCGTGGCGAAGCCGTCGTTCTGGAAGGAGTTGGTCCAGTCCTCACTCCACTGGGCGAAGTTGGCGGAGAGGTCGTCATCCACGGCCGCGGTCATGACCTGGTCGTAGATGGCCTTGATGTCGGTGTTCTCCGCAAGCGGGATCGGAGTGCCGTCGTCCTCCTCGAAGGGGTTGTCCAGCTGGTTGATCATGCCCTGGAAGATGCCCTCGGACGCGTCGAACCACGGGATGCCGGTCGCATCGACGAACTGCTTGCCCACGGCGAAGTAGTTGTCCCAATCACCCTCGAGCAGCGCTGCCACCTCCTCGCGGTCGGTGGGGAGGCCGGCCTGGGCGAACAGGTCGCTGCGGTAGCAGACGCCCTCGGGTCCGATGTCCGAGCCATAGCCCATGAGCATGCCGTCCTCGGTGGTGACGGCCTCGACCTTCCAGTCGAGCCAACGTCCCTCGAGTTCCGGGTCCGCGAGGTCCACGAACATGTCCGAGTACTGCATCATCTCGGGGACCCAGTCCACCTCGATGCCCTCGATGTCGGACAGGCCCGACCCGGCAGCGAGCCGGGTGTTCAGGTTGGTGCGCGCCTCGTCGGAGGTGGCGGCCTTCTTGTGCTCAACCGTGATGTCCGGGTTCAGCTCCATGTACTCCTCGATGAGGCCCTCGTAGCCCCACTCGTTGAAGGTGGCGACAGAGAGCGTGATCTTCTCCCCGGCCGCCGAGCCGCCGGTGGTGCCGTCATCGGTGGCGTCATCGCCTCCGCCGCAGGCCACCAGGGCGAGCGCCATCGCGGCTGTGCCCGCGATGGCTGTCGTGCGGGTCTTTTCCACTGTGACTCCTTTATCCGTCGGTGATCGGGCGCCCTCCCCGATGAGGGTGCCTCACCTGATGGTCGCAACCCGCTGGAGTCGCTGTAGGTCAATTGGGGACACGATCGGATAACAAATCCCGGCCGCGGCCGGCGATGGCCGCGCGGGCCTCGCCCACCTCGTCCCAGGGCACGGATTCCTCGCCCCGGTCCATGGTCTCCTCGGGCCCCTTCCCCGCCAACAGGATGGTGTCCCCCGCCGCTGCCCCCAGGACCGCGAAGCGGATCGCCTCGTGCCGGTCCTCCATCCGGCGGAAGTTGACCCGGCCCTCCTCGCGGGCACCGCGCTCCATCTCGTCGAGGATCTGGCCCAGCGGCGTGCCGGACGGGTCGTCCTCCGTGAAGATCGCGTGCTCCGCCAACCGGGTGGCAACCTCGCCCATCGGCGCATGCTTCCCGGGATCCCGGCGGCCGCCGGCGGAACCCACCACCACCCACACCTGCCCGTGTGCGGACGTGCGCAACGCGCCGAGCGCCTTCTCGAGGGCCGGCGGGGTGTGGGCGAAGTCCACGATCACCCGGACGTCGTCGGCAGGAACGAGTTCCATCCGTCCCGGCACGCCGCGGAAGCTCGCCAACCCGGCCACGAGCGCGTCCACGCCCACCCCGAGCCGGGCCGCGGCCGCCATGCCGGCCAGTGCGTTCGCCACGTTGAAGCGCCCGATCATCGGCAGCTCCGCCTCGAACGCACCCACCGGGGACTCAACCCTGAACCGCAGTCCCCGCGTCCCCTCCGCGACGTCCAGCGCCCGCCAGTCCGCCGAGGCCGAGCCCTCCGCCGAGTACGTCCACTCCGACGGCGCCACCCCTCGCAACTGTTCCACCCAGGGGTCGTCGGCGTTCAGCACCGCGAACGGCGCCCGCTCCACCAGCTTCCGCTTGTCCGCGAAGTAGTTCTCCACCGTCCCGTGGAAGTCCAGGTGCTCGCGCGTCAGGTGGGTCCACACGGCCACGTCCCAGTCCACGGCCCGCACCCGGTCCAGCGCGAGGGCGTGCGAGGAGGCCTCCACCACCGCCGCCTGACCCCCCGCGGCCACCATCTCCGCCAGCACCTCCTGCACCTGCGGCGCCTCGGGGGTGGTGAAGTGGGAGGGGAAGTGGCGCAGCTCGCCGTCGGGCAGCTCGTAGCCCACCGTCGAGAGCAGGCCGGTGGCCAGCCCTCCGGCGCGCAGCAGGTGGCGGGTGAGCCAGCTCGTCGTCGTCTTGCCGTCGGTGCCCGTGATCCCCACGACGCCGAGGCGCCGCGATGGGTGCCCAGCCAACTCGGCCGCGGCGTCGGCGAGCGCGGCTCGCGCACCGGGGACGACGACGTACGGCAGCGGAGTCGTCGCCCCCGCCGGCAGCCCCTCCCCCAGCACGGCGACGGCGCCGCGGGCGACGGCGTCGGCCATGAAGGCGTGCCCGTCCGCCCGCGCGCCCCGGATGGCGACGAAGGCGTACCCGGGCCGCACCCAGGCGGCGTTGTGGGTGACCCCGGTGACGTCGACGGCGGGGAGGCCGGCGGCGTCGAG
>RZYE01000170.1 GCA_009930425.1 Actinomycetota bacterium
GTCATGGTCGCGCCGTCGAGGGCGATGACCACCCGGTCGACCAGGGTGCCGTCGGTGTCCGGGGTCACGATGAGCTGGTAGGCGTCGCGGCCCGCGACGGTGGTCTGCGAGTCCACGGCCACCGTGGAGTGCTCCTCCACGCGGTCCAGGACCTCGGCGGCCGCCTCCTGCGGAGTGGGCAGCTCGGCCTTGCGCGCGAGCGCCTCGGCGCGGGCCTCCTCGCTCATCGACTCCAGTCGCGCGAGATCGGCGTCGCTCAGCGTGTAGTGGACCACCTCGTCATCTGCACTGGAGTAGGTCCACGCCTCGGGGCCGTCCGTGACGACGGACCACTCCGACATCGTGCCCAGCAACGAGACGCGGGAGCGCTCCTCGCCGTCGGTCCACACGCGCAGGGTGGAACTGCCGCCGAGCAGCGCGAGGGGGTCCGCGCCCATGGCCTCGGTCATGGACATGTCCGGCAGGCCCAGGCGGGCGGTGTGGACCACCGTCCCGGACAGGGCCATCGGCTCGGCGTCGAGCGCGCGCGCCATGATCTCCTCGGCGGTGAGCTCCGGCAGGTCACTGGAGCCCGCGGACGCGAACAGCGGCTGGGAGAGGATCGCGATCGCGACCGCGGCGGTGGCGGCGGCCGGGACGGCCCAGGGGGAGCGGAGGAAGGACCTACGGGTGGCGACAGCGGTGTTCATGCTCCAACGGTAGGCGGGCCCGCCTGAGAGCAGGCTGAGAGCGCCGGCAGGAGCGCTGGCATGATGGGACCGTGCGCGTGCTGGTGGTCGACGACGAGCGGGGCCTCACCCGTGCCCTGCAGCGCGGGCTGGCCGCCGAGGGCTTCGCCGTGGACGTCGCCCACGACGGCGAGACGGGCCTCTCGCTCGCCACCCACGGCGACTACGACGTGATCGTGCTGGACGTGATGCTGCCCCGGCGGAGCGGGTACGACGTGATCGCCGCGCTGCGGGAGCGCGAGGTGTGGACCCCGGTGCTCATGCTCAGCGCGAAGGACGGGGAGTACGACGTCGCCGACGGGCTCGACCTCGGGGCCGACGACTACCTCACCAAGCCGTTCTCCTTCGTGGTGCTGGTGGCGCGGCTGCGGGCGCTGGTGCGGCGTCCCGCGGAGCCACGGCCCACCGTGTTGACGGTGGGTGAGATCGTCCTTGACCCTGCCGCGCGCACCGTCACCCGCGCCGGGGTACCGGTCGAGCTGACCACCCGGGAGTTCGCCCTGCTGGAGTACCTCATGCGCCACGCCGACCGCGTGGTCGGGAAGGTCGAGCTCCGGGACCACGTCTGGGACGGCACCGGGGAGGACCTGAACGTGGTGGAGGTGTACGTCGGCTACCTACGGCGCAAGCTGGGGCGCGAGGCGGTTGCCACGGTGCGGGGCGCGGGCTACCGCGTGGCCGGATGACCGCGCTCTCCCTGCGGTTGCGCCTCACGCTGGTGACCGCGGGCCTGTTGTGCCTCGCGCTGGTGGCCGGGGCGTTCGCCCTGACGCTCGTGGTCTCCGGCAGCAGGGTGAACGCGCTCGACGGCATCGCCCGTGACCGGGCGGCCGCGCTGGTGCGGCTCGTGGAGGACGACAGGGTGCCCGAGTCGCTGCCGGTGTCCGAGCCCGGCGAGGTGGCCCAGGTCCTCGACGCCGCCGGCCGGGTGGTGGCGACCTCGCCGAACGCCAGCCGAACCCTGCCCGTCCTTCCCGCCGACACCCTGGCCCGCCTGCGTGCGGTGGGCGGGTCGAACGGCGTGGTGCAGGGCACGGAGGAGAGCCCCTACGACCCGAGGGCGCGCGTGGCGGTCCTGCCTGCCACCCACCGCGGCGAGCCGGTCACCGTGGTGGTGACGGTGCCGTTGCGCGAGGTCGAGGGCGTGCTCAGGGCATTGCGCGTCTCCCTGGTGGGCGTGGTCCCCACCCTCACCCTCCTGCTGGCCGCCGCGATCTGGCTCGCGCTCGGGCGGGCGCTCCACCCCGTCGACCAACTGCGGCGCGCGGCCGCCCAAGTGGCGCGGGAGGGTGGCCCGGGGGCGTTGCCGGTGCCCCGGGCGGATGACGAGCTGGGCGCCCTGGCCCGCACCCTGAACGAGATGCTCGACCGGCTCGAGGGCGCCGCCGCCCGGCAGCGCTCCTTCGTGGCGGACGCCGCCCACGAGCTGCGTTCTCCCATCTCCGCGCTGCGCGCGACGGTCGAGGCGGCACTCGCCCACCCCGCCGCCTGGACGAGCGCCGAGCTGGCCGGGGACCTCGAGCCGGAGGTGCTGCGCATGCAGGCCCTCGTGGACGATCTCCTCCTCCTCGCCCGCGTGGGCGCCGCCCCCGCGGTCCGGGAGCGCCGCGACCTGGCGGCGATCGTCCGGGACGCCGCCGCCGGGGTGCGTGCCGACGGCGTCGCCGTCACCGTCAGCGGGTCCGGCGAGGCGTGGGTGGACGCGCCCTCCGTCGGTCGCGTGGTCCGCAACCTGGTCGGCAACGCCGGCCGCCACGCCCGCAGCCGCGTGGTGGTGACCGTCGGCGACGGTCGCGTCTCCGTCGAGGACGACGGCGCCGGGGTGCCGGAGGAGGACCGGGAGCGGGTCTTCGAGCGGTTCGTCCGCCTCGACGAGGCGCGGGAGCGCGAGGCGGGCGGGAGCGGGCTCGGCCTCGCCATCGCCCGCGAGATCGCGCGGGACCACGGGGGCGACGTGGTCCTGGGCGAGTCCGGCCTCGGCGGGCTCCGGGCGACCCTCACCCTGCCGGTGGGACCGGGGGAGTGAGGGGACCCACGGGTGGCGGGGGACCCTACGGTCGCATGGCGAAGCGCTCGAGGAGGGCGGTGTCCCCGGAGACGATCAGCAGGTCGTCCGCATTGATGCGGGTGGACTCGGTGGCGTACTCGAAGGGCTCGCCGGGCGCCTTCACCCCGATCACCGTGATGCCGTACTTCTTGCGGATGTCCGACTCTCCCACGGTGAACCCGTGCGTCTCGCGGGGCGGTCGCATCTTCACGATGGTGAAGCCCTCGTCCATCTCGATGTAGTCCAGCATCCGCCCCGAGACCATGTGCGCCACCCGCTGCCCGGCGTCCGCCTCGGGGTAGACCACGTGGTGGGCGCCGATGCGGCGGAGGATGCGGCCGTGCTCGGCGGAGATGGCCTTGGCCCAGATCTGCTCGGTGCCGAGGTCCACGAGGTTGCCGGTGATGAGTACGGAGGCCTCCAGCGAGGTGGCCACCCCCACCACCGCGGTGTGGAACTCCGCCGCGCCGAGCTGCTCGAGCGCCTCGGGATTCGCGGCGTCCGCCTCGACGATCGGGATGCGGCCGGACCACTGCTCCACGAGCCGCGGGTCGGACTCCACGGCCATCACCTCGCGGCCGATCCTGTCGAGCGTGATCGCGACGGCGGAGCCGAACCGCCCCAGCCCGATCACGAGCGTCGAGTGCACCACACGTCGTTCTGCCATTGGTCCTATCCGATCGAGGGTCGTTCTTCGGGCATGCGGATGACCCTGCGTGAGGATCGTAGTGCGAGCGCGGCGGCCACCGTCATCGTGCCGGTGCGCCCGGCGAACATGAGGGCCACCAGGAGGTACTTCGCGGGGTCGGGCAGGTGGGGCGTGATCCCGGTGGAGAGCCCCACCGTGGCGAACGCGGAGATGACCTCGAAGAGGATCACGTCCAGCCGCAGCCCGGTGATCTCGAGCAGCGCGAGGGTGGAGAGCCCGACGAGGCTGGACCCGATGAAGGCCACCGCCACCGCGAGCCGGACCGTGTCCGGGGGGATGCGGCGCCGGAAGACCTCGATGTCGCGGTCACCGCGGGCCTCCGCGATGATGGCGAGGACCAGCACGGCGAGCGTGGTCACCTTGATGCCGCCACCGGTCGATGCGACCCCACCCCCCACGAACATCAGGGCGTCCTGGAGGAACCAGGTGGCCTCCCGCATGTCCGAGACGGGCACGGTGGAGAGCCCGGAGGAGCGGCCGTTGACCGAGTTGACGAGGGCGGCGAGGATCTTCTCGTCGAGCGGCAGCGAGCCGAAGGTGCGCGGGTTGTTCCACTCGAAGATGGGCAGGAGGATGAAGGTGCCCACGCTCAGCGCGGTGTAGGTGGTCAGCGTGAGCTTGGTGTGCAGGGTCCACCGGCGCGGGGTGCGCCAGGCGTGCCGGATGTTCAGCAGCACCGGGAAGCCGATGGCGCCGAGGAAGGTGCCGATGACGATCGGCAGCCCCATCCACCAGTCGCCGATGTAGGGGACGAGTCCCTCCTCGAGCACCACGAAGCCGGCGTTGTTGAAGATGGAGAGGGCCATGAACACCCCGTGCCAGACCGCCGCGCCGAACGGTTCCCCCTGGGTGAGGAAGCGCGGGATGAGGACGAGGGCGAGGATGCCCTCCACCACCACGGAGGTGGCGATGACCGTCCGCACCAGTGATCCGACCTGGCCGAGCTTCGTCTTGGTCTCGGTGGCCGTGAGCATCCGCTGCGTCAGCCCGATGTGCCGGGAGACGGCGAGGGCGAGGATCGAGGCGATGGTCATGACC
>RZYE01000171.1 GCA_009930425.1 Actinomycetota bacterium
TCGGCCGTGCGGACCGAGCCGCCGGATCCCGAGGTGGAGGAGTGGCTCGCCGCGGGCGGTGCCCCCATCGTGTACGTGAGCCTCGGCAGCTTCCTGTCCGTGCGTTCCGACGTGCTGGCGAGGGTGGCCGACGCCCTGCGTGGCCTGGACGTGCGGGTGGCCCTCGCCCGGGGCCAGACGCCCCTGGAGGCGCTGGGATGCGTCCCGGAGGGCTGGTTGGTGCGCGCGGTCCTGCCGCAGGTCACCCTGCTGGGCCACTCCGTCCTGGCCGTCACCCACGGCGGGAACAACTCGGTGACGGAGGCGCTCACCGCCGGGGTCCCGATGCTGGTGCTGCCGTTCTCCACGGACCAGTTCGCCGGGGCCGCGGCGATCGAGGACGCCGGCTTCGGGGAGTGCCTGGACCCGAACGCCGCTTCGGCAGCGGACATCCGGGAGTCCGCCGCCCGGCTGCTGGGGCTCGCCGACGGCGCCCGGCAGCGGCTGGACGACCTCGGCCGGCGCCTGCGCGAGACCCCCGGGGCGACGATCGCCCGCGGGGCACTGGAAGGAACCACATGACGGAACGCCCGAACGACTGGTGGAGGTCCGCCGTCGTCTACCAGATCTACCCGCGGTCCTTCCAGGACAGCGACGGCGACGGCGTGGGGGACATCCCCGGGATCATCTCCCGGCTGGACCACATCGCCGCGCTCGGGGTGGACGTCATCTGGCTCTCGCCGGTCTACCGTTCCCCGCAGGACGACAACGGGTACGACATCGCCGACTACCAGGACGTGGATCCCACGTTCGGCACGCTGGCCGACCTCGAGCGGCTCTTCGACGCCGTCCACGAGCGGGGCATGAGGATCGTCATGGACCTGGTGGTGAACCACACCTCGGACGAGCACCCGTGGTTCGTGGCGTCCCGCTCCTCCCGGGAGGATCCGAAGCGGGACTGGTACTGGTGGCGGCCCCCGCGGGCGGGGCACGAGGGCGGGACCCGGGGGGCGGAACCCACCAACTGGGGCTCCTTCTTCTCCGGCCCGGCGTGGCAGTGGGACGAGGCCACCGGCGAGTACTACCTGCACCTGTTCTCCCGCAAGCAGCCGGACCTCAACTGGGAGAACCCCGAGGTCCGGCAGGCGGTGTACGCGATGATGCGCTGGTGGCTGGATCGCGGCGTGGACGGCTTCCGGATGGACGTCATCAACCTGATCTCCAAGCAGGTGGGCCCCGGCGGCGCGCTGCCGGACGGTGCCGCGCAGCACGGCGGGGCGCTCGGGGACGGTACCCCGTTCTTCATGAACGGCCCGCGCATCCACGAGTTCCTCCAGGAGATGAACCGTGAGGTGCTCGCCGGCCGGAACCTGATCACCGTGGGGGAGACGCCGGGTGCCACGGTGGCGGACGCGGTGCTCTACACCGATCCCGCCCGCGGCGAGGTGAACATGGTGTTCACCTTCGAGCACATGGAACTCGACTCGGCGCCGGGCGGCAGCAAGTGGGACCTCAAGCCCCTGGACCTGCGGGACCTCAAGGCCAACCTCACCGCCTGGCAGGAGGGCCTCGCCGAGACCGGCTGGAACTCCCTCTACTGGGACAACCACGACCAGCCACGCATCGTCTCCCGCTGGGGGGACGACGGCGTCCACCGCGAGGTGTCCGCGAAGGCCCTGGCCACGGTGCTGCACCTCCTGCGCGGCACGCCGTACGTCTACCAGGGCGAGGAGTTCGGGATGACGAACGCCCACTTCGCCTCGCTCGAGCAGTACCGGGACATCGAGTCCCTCAACTGGGCGCGCGACGCCCTCGCGCGCGGCGTCCCGGAGGAGATGGTGCTGCGTTCGCTCACCACCAAGTCCCGGGACAACGCGCGCACCCCCGTGCAGTGGGACGCGAGTGCGAACGCCGGCTTCACCACCGGCGCCCCGTGGATTGCGGTCAACCCCAACCACGCCGAGATCAATGCCGTGGCCGCGGTGGCGGACCCGGACTCGGTGTTCCACCACTACCGCCGGCTCATCGAACTGCGGCACGCCCTGCCCGTGGTGGTGCACGGCGACTACCGCCTCCTCGCCCCCGATCACGAGCAGGTCTTCGCGTACGTGCGCACGCTCGCGGAGGAGCGGCTGCTGGTGGTGGCCAACCTCTCCGGCAGGGACGCCACCGTGGACCTCGGCGACGACGCCGCGCTGCTGGGCGGTGACGTCGTCCTCGCCGTTGGTGCTGACGGCGGTGGCGGCGGCGTCGACGGCAGCGCCCCGGCGGGCGGCCGCCTCACCCTCGCCCCGTGGGAGTCGCGGGTGGTCCTGAACCGCTGAGAGGAGAAGCCATGGCCGTGCGAGTGCTCTCGGGAGCCATCCTCGCCGTTGCGTTGCTGCTGGCGAGTTGCTCCCCGGGCGACGGCGGATCGCCGACGGTTGCGCCGGCCGTGGTGCCGACCACGGTGTCGCCGTCGTCCGCCACCACGAGCGCCACCCCGCCCACCGTGGCCTCGGCACCGGCCGAGGTGGCGCCGTCCGCCGTCGCGCCGCCCGGGGATGGCGACGTGGGGGTGGTCGACGGCAGGATCGCGGCCCTCGTGAAGGATGTCCGCCCGGTTGGGGACGCGTACCGCGTGACCGTGGACCTGGTCCGGTTCCTGACCGGGGACGAGGCGGCCGAGGCGGCCCGGGATCGGGGGGACGAGGACCCGCCGCCGAACGACTACTACGTGGTGAACGACGACCCCACCCTGCACGGCCTCCCCGTCCAGGCGGGGATCTCCGTGAACATGCTGATGGATGGCAGCGGCGAACTCTGCGGGGACATCGCCGTGGGCTGCCCACCCCTGCCCATCGCGGACTGGGCGACGGCGCTGGCAGGAACGTCCGGGGGCCTCCTCCGGTCCATGCCGTACTGGGTGACGGTGTCCGGCGGGATGGTGACCGCGATCGAGCAGCAGTACATCCCGTAGCGCGATGGATCTGGAGTGCGGCGCCTACACTCGGCCCCATGGCCACCCTGATCGTCCTGCGCCACGCGAAGTCCTCCTGGGAGACCTCCGCACCTGACTTCCGGCGGCCGCTGGCCGCGCGCGGGATCCGTGACGGGGTGATGGCGGGGCGCGTCCTCTCGGAGTACCCCCTCGACGTGGTCCTGTGCTCCGGCGCCCTGCGTGCCCGCCAGACCTGGGAACGGGCCGTCGCCGGTGGCGCCTGGTGTGACGAGGTCCGCTTCGAGGACGACATCTACTACGGGGGCACGCGCGCCGTGCTCGACCTCCTGCGCGCGCTGGACGGCGACATCGCCACCGCCCTCGTCATCGGCCACGAGCTCACGCTCAGCGACGTCGTGGTGGAGTTGGCCGCGCCGTCGGAGTTGGTGGAGGACGTGGAGGACAAGTTCCCGACGTCGGCCATCGCCGTTCTCGACGTGCCCGGGGCGTGGCACGACCTCGCCGAGGGCGCGGCGAATCTCACGCGCTTCGAGGTCCCCCGCGCCTGACTCAGGGCTTGATGACGAGGACGGGGACGTGGGACTTCCTGACCACCTCATCCGAGACGGAGCCCAGGAAGAACTCGGCCACGTGGCCCTTGCCGTGCGCGCCGACCACGATCACCTTCGAGTTCTCCGCCCGGGCCGTGCGGAGGATGATCTTCGCGGGGTCTCCCACCTCGACCGTCGCGGTCGCGGTGAAACCGACCCCGGAGAACTCGTCCGCCAGTCGGCCGCAGGCCTCCATGGCCGACTCGCGCCACTCCTCGACGGCACGTTGGTTCATGGCAGGCGTCGCGCCCACGCCGCCGAGGGGACCGGGGGCGGCAGGAGCCAGGAGCGAGGACGGGTCGATCACGTTGAGGACGAGCACCTCCTGGGCGCCCGCCTCCCGGAGTTTGTGGATGTACGCGGCAGCAAGGTCGGAGACGCTCGAGAAGTCGGTGGGGAACAGGATTCGGGTGAACATGGCGCCCTCTGCGTCCTCGTAGAAGGGCCTCGAAACCGGGGCTCAACAACCATTGAACACCCGCTGGGGGTGGGTGGGAATGGGCGAACCTGGCAGCTTCCTGCCACCTCTCGCGTGGCGTGAGGTGGCTGGGCCGCGTGGTCCGGGCTCAGGGCTTGATGACGAGGAGCGGAAGGTGGGACCTGCGGATCATGGTGTCCGAGACCGAGCCGAGGATGAGTTCCGCGATGTGGCCCTTGCCGGTGGCGCCGATGACGATGACGTTTGCGCCCTCCTCCTCGGCGGTCCGGAGGATCACGTCCGCGGGGTCGCCCACGTCGATGATGCTCCGTGCAAGGAATCCGGCCGCGGTGAAGGAATCGGCGAGCTTCGCGCACTCGGCAGTGGCGGAGTCCCGCCAGTCGTCGATGGCACGCTGGTTGAGGGCAGGCGTGGCGCCGATGCCGCCGAGCACACCGGGGGTGGTGGGGGCCATGAGGGAGGCACTGTCGATGACGTGGAGCACGATCACCTCGGCCGCGCCGGCCTCTCGGAGCTGGTGGATGTAGTCGGCGGCCTTCTCCGAGACGCTCGAGAAGTCGGTGGGGAA
>RZYE01000172.1 GCA_009930425.1 Actinomycetota bacterium
GCCGTCGCGCTGTTGACGGCGATGACGAGGAGCGAGGTCCCCACCGCGGCCCGGATGGGGAAGCCGAGGACGAGCGTGAGCGCCGGGACGATCGCGAAGCCGCCGCCCACCCCGAAGAAGCCGGTGAGGAGGCCGACCCCCGTCGCCGTCGCCACCAGCAGCGCCGCCCGCCGCACGGGCGAGGACGACGGCGTGGGGGTACCGCCGCGACCGCGCCACAGCCGGCGCGCCATGAGGGCGGCGACGGCGAGCATCAGCGCGGCGAAGGCCACCAGCAGCACGGTCGGGTCCACCTGCCGTGACAGCGCGGAACCGGCGAAGGATCCGAGGAGGCCCGCGAGGCCGAACACCAGCCCCTGCCCTGCCCGCACGTTGCCGGCCCGTTGGTGCGGGATCATGCCGACCAGGGCGGACGTGCCGACGATGACGAGCGAGCCGGTCGTGGCGGCCAGCGGCTCCTGCCCGAGCAGGTAGACCAGGGCGGGGACGGTGAGGATGGCCCCGCCTCCCCCGAGCGCACCGAGCGTCGCACCGACCACCAGGCCGAGCGGCAGCGCCGCCAGGATGCTCACGACGCGGTGACCAGCTCCAGGCCGGCCCTCGCCGCGCTCTCCTCGTAGTTGTCGTCCACGCACACCACCCGATGGCCGTTCGCGATGAGGAAGGATGTCGCGATGGAGGACCGGTACCCGGCTGCGCAGTGGACCCAGACCTCCCCGGAGGGCACGTCGTCGAGGCGGTCCAGCAACTCGTGGAGGGGGATGTTGACGGCACCCGGCAGGTGGGACTCACTGAACTCCCCCACGCGCCGCACGTCGAGGACCTTCACGGGCCGGTGGTGCAGCACCTGGCTGAGGTCGGCGAAGGTGGCGCGCGGGAAGGTCCCGAGCGGAGCGTCCGTCCAGTCCTCCGGGCTCCCGGTGGCGTGGGACTCCGGGCGGTCGATCCCGATGCGCACCAGCTCGCGCTGGGCCTCGGCGACCTGCTCCGGGGTCTCCCCCAGCAGCGTGACCGGCGTGCCCCACGGGATGAGCCAGCCGAGGTAGGTCGCGAACTGGCCGTCGAGGCCGAAGCTGAAGGAACCGGGGACGTGCCCCGCCGCGAACGCCTGCCGCGTGCGCAGGTCGACCAGCCATTCCCCGGCCGCGAGCCGCCGGCGGATCTCGGCCTTGTCGGCACGCCGGGGCAGGGACAGGTCCGGTGCCGCCGGGCCCGCGGCGTTGGCCGGGCCCATGTGGGCGTAGTACGCCGGGTAGGCGTCGAGCCCGCCGAGTGTCTCGGCGACGAATTCGTCCACTGTCCTGGTGAGGGCGGGGTTGACGCCCTTCTCGCGGCCGATCGTGGAGGAGTCGCCCTCGGTCTGCGTCGCGGAGCAGAAGCTCCCGAAGCCGTGGGTGGGCATCACGCGAGTGGCGTCGGGCAGTGCCGAGAGCCGGTGGGCGGAGGCGTGCTGGAGGCGCGCCAGCTCCTCGGCGTGGTCCGCCCCGAGGAGGTCGGGGCGCCCGGTGGAGCCGAACAGGAGGGAGCCCCCGGTGAAGGCCACCGGGTCGTCGCCCTCCAGGACGTAGGACAGGTGGGTGAAGGTGTGGCCGGGGGTGTGGACCGCCCGCACCCGCATCGTGTCGCTGACGGTGACCACCTCGCCGTCGCGGATCGGGACGCGCTCGAACGAGACGTCGTCGTCCGCGTTGACGTGGTAGGCGGCGCCCGTCAGGCGGGCGAGCGCGTACCCGCCCGTCACGTAGTCGTTGTGGATGTGGGTCTCGAAGACGTGGGTGATCCGCACGCGGGCGGCCTCGGCGACCATGAGGACGCGGTCGATGTCCCGCTGGGGGTCGACCACGAAGGCGAGGCGGCCGTCGTGGACCACGTAGCTGCGGTCCCCGAGCGTGGGGGTCTCGATGGTGGTGATCGTCGCCATGGGTCCTCCTACGGGGTGGTGCCGGTGACGACGGGGTGTCCGGAGAGGATCCAGCGGCCGGTTCCCCCGGCAACCGAGTAGGCGTCGTACCCGGCGCGACCGAGCAGCTGGCTGCCGAGCTGCGAGCGGTTGCCGCTCTGGCAGATGACGTAGACGGGCCCACCGGTCGGCACCTCGCCCGCCCGCTCGGCGATCTGGCCGAGCGGCAGCAGGATCGCGCCGGGGACGTGGCCGTTCACGTACTCCCACGGCTCCCGGCAGTCCACCACGGTGGCGCCGCCGGCATGCGCCGCGGCGAGGTCGGCAACGGACACCTCGCGCACCGCGCGGGTGCGGGAGAAGGGATTGAAGATCATGGGGGCCTCCTCGGGGGCTCGCCTCGGGGACGTCGACGGGGAACGTGCAGAGCTGCACCTTCCCCCAGCATACCCCCGGGGGTATGTGTCCGGCCAGTCGGGCGTCAGGCGGGCCGGAGCGTGGCGGCGGTGACCGCGGTCATCGCCATGATCTGGGCACCCAGCACGATCGCCCCCTCGTCGAACACCACGTCGCCGCGGTGGAGGTCGTGGGAGTGCCCGCCCGGGGTCCGGGTGCCGAGCCGGATCATGGCGCCGGGCAGCCGGGTCAGGAACCAGGCGAAGTCCTCGCCGCCGAGCGACTGCTCGGTCGCCTCCACGCCGTCGTCGCCCAGCACGGCGCGGGCGGCGGACTCGATCGCCACCACCTGCAGGGGCGCGTTCACCACCGGGGGCAGCCCGCGGACGTGCTCGATGTCCGCCTCGACGGAGAGCGGAGCGAGGACGTGGTGGATCGCGTCCACGGCGATCGGGCCGGCGAGGTCCCACGCCACGGAGTCGAGGCAGCGCAACGTGCCCTTCACGAATCCCTCGGAGGGGATGGCGTTCGGGGCGTACCCGGCGTTCACCATGCCCCAGGTGAGGTTCACCCCCTGGCGCGCGTCGAGCCGGCGGTCGAGCACCGCCACCGTCTGGGTGATCACCTGGCCGAGGGCGAACACCACGTCCCCGGTCATGTGGGGTCGGGAGGTGTGCCCGCCCGCGGAACGCACGGTCACGGTGAGGGTGTCCGACGACGCGGTGATCGGACCCGGCTTCGAGCCCACCCGGCCGACGTCCACCTTCGGGTCGCAGTGGAGCGCGAAGACCTGCTCCAGGCCCTCGAGGACCCCCTGCGCCATGATGTGCTGGGCGCCGCCCGGTTGGACCTCCTCGGCGGGCTGGAAGATGTGCCGCACCCCCATCGGCAGCTCACCGGCCCGCTCCAGCTCGTGGAGGATGAGCGCCGCGCCGAGGCCGATCGCGGTGTGCATGTCGTGGCCACAGGCCTGCGAGACCCCGTGGTTGCGCGAGGCGAACGCGAGGCCCGTCTGCTCCGGGATGGGCAGCGCGTCGAGGTCCGCACGGAGCCCTATCCGTCCACGGTCCCCGGCGGACCCGATGTCACAGGTCAGTCCCGTGGGCTCGAGGAGCCGGACGGCGAGGCCTGCCTCACGGAGCCGGTCCGCCACCACGGCGGTGGTGCGGTGCTCCTTGAAGGACACCTCGGGGTGGACGTGCAGGTCCCGGCGCACCGCGACGAGCTCCGGCTCGAGCCGGTGGGCGACGTCCCGGACGAGCTCGCGGATCCGCGCGGTCATCTCAGGCCGTCCAGCGGTCCGTCGAGTTGATCCACGACCGCCTTGACGTCCTGGGCGTGGTCGCGGGTGGTCACCAGGATGGCCTCCGCGGTCTCCACCACCACCGCGTCCGGTATCCCGACCACCGCAACCGGCTTGCCGGCGTGCACCCACGCCCCGTCGGCGCCCACCGCCAGGGTCGGTGGCCGGTCCCCGAGTTCCGCCAGCGCCGCGAAGTCCCCGATGTCGCTCCACCCCATGTCCGCGGGCACGACGGCGACCCGCCCCTGCTCGCCGAGCGGCTCGGCGACCGCGCGGTCGATCACCATCCGGTCGAGGGTCGGCCACACCTCGGCAAGGACGTCGGCGCGCTGGGGCCCGTCCCAGGCCGTCGCGATCCGGGCGAGGCCCCGGGCAAGCGCGGGGTGGAGGTCCGCCAGCGCCCCGAGCAGCACGCCCGTCCGCATCACGAAGATCCCGGCGTTCCAGAGGTGGCGCCCGCCGGCGAGGTACTCGGCCGCGAGCGCCCGGTCGGGCTTCTCGACGAACCGCACGACCGCCCGTCCCGGGAGACCGGGCAGTGGCCCGCCCTCCTCGATGTAGCCGAACGCACTCGACGGCTCGGTCGGCTGGATCCCGATGGTGGTCACGTAGCCGGCCGCAGCGACCTCCTCGGCGGAGCGGACGGCGGTCCGGAAGGCCGCCTCGTCCCGCACCACGTGGTCGGCGGCGAACGAACCGACCACGACGTCGCCGTGCCGCTCGTGCAGGATGGCGGCGGCCAGGCCGATGGCGGCCATCGAGTCACGGGGCGATGGCTCCGCCACGACCTCCGCCGTCGCGCCCACGAGCTGCGCCGCCACCCGGCCGGCGTGACGCTCCCCCGTCACGACGACGGCGCCG